>PHBS01000158.1 GCA_002841995.1 Chloroflexi bacterium HGW-Chloroflexi-8 | reverse complement strand
TTGGGATGGGCAGATACCTGGCGGGCAAAAGGATGGCGCAAGACCGGTAAGGGTAAAATCCTGAACCCGGATTTGTGGCAGCAGTTGATGCGTTTGCTGGATGAACACAAGGTCGAGTTGATTTGGGTCAAGGGACATGCCGGCCATCCGGAGAATGAACGCTGTGACCGTCTGGCTGTGGCTGCAGCAAATGGACGTAATCTTTTGCCGGATCGTAATTACGAAAGTAGCCAGGAAGATGCGCAACCCGGACTTTTTTGAGCAAGACATATAGGCGCAAGATTTTAGATCGATAATTTATTACTTAACCCGTGTTTATGTTCTTTGGCACCGTTCAGTTCAGAGGAATCCATGCAATCCAACCCCTACCCTGTTCCTTTAAATAATCGTAATCTGACCTGGTTCGCCTGGGGAGCTACCGTTTTGGTGAGCGTTGTTCCGGATATTGCCTTCAACGAAATTGTGGGCTTTATTCCAGCCTGGTTATTCTATGTAAAAATTGGATTTTTGATAGGCCTTTGTCTGATTTCGTTTCTTTTGAAACCTTTGCGGCCCTTAAGGAATTTCTTCTTAATACTCATCGCTTTCTTTGGTTTGAATGCACTGCGTTCCAATTTTGATTTCACTTTGCCATTCCTGCAAAAACTATTGGGTGGATCTGTTTTTGATACACGGATGCAAGCCGAACAAACCGGGAAACTGGCTGTGTCGATTGCTATGATTTTGGTTTTGTTGATCCTGGGATATAAAAGAAAGCAATTTTTTCTAACGCGTGGCGATCTGAAAGCACCAATCGATCCTGTTCCGTGGCTGGGTTTTCCAAAGCGTGATCCCTGGCCAAAATTCGGACTGCAGTGGGGTCTTTATATAGCGATTGCATTGGCCGTTTTTCAATATTTCGGTCTGCGCCCTGGTGTTGATCAGATGCTGAGAGTCATCCCGATTTTACCTTCGATATTGTTCTATGCTGCTTTGAACGCCTTTAATGAAGAAATTGTTTACCGTTCACCCATGCTGGTCACTCTCGAACCAATCGGTGGGAGCAAACATGCCTTATGGATGGCAGCCTTTTTCTTTGGTATCGGTCATTATTTTGGTGTGCCCGGTGGGCTGGTGGGTGGAGTTCTCTCCATTTTTATGGGTTGGATTCTGGGTAAAGGAATGGTGGAAACACGCGGATTTTTCTGGACCTGGTGGATCCATTTGCTGAGTGATATTGCAATTTTTAGCTTCCTGGCCATGTCGCTGGTTTAAGCATAGACTACAGCTTGTATTGTGTGATTCCGTTCGAAAGGATAGATTCAACTGCACAAAGGAAATATGTGATCCTTAATTGGGTCACGCTACTTTACAAACTATTGAGAATCCCTTTTTATTAATAACTTAATAACTTAAGAGCTCAAGAGCTTAATCACTTAATAGCTTCATCGCCCTATCCAACTCGTCCTGGATGATTGTGTGATCCATGCCGGGATAAATTTGTAAATCCACATGTGCTTTTCCGGCCTTGAAAAATGCCGCTGTTTCACGCACCCGCGCAAGCGGAATGTGGGGATCAGTGTCAGAACAGCCAATGAAAACAGGCATACCGTCATATTCCATAACAGGCAGGCGTTGTTGAGAAGATTCCAATGGGCCGATCAGACCGCCGCTGAAAATCATCAACCCACCAAATCGTCGCGGATTACGCGCCACATATTCTGCTGTCAGGCTTGCACCTTGTGAGAAACCTGCCAACCAGATATTTTCTGCCTTGAAGTTCTGTGCAAGGAGTGATTGTACAATTTCATCCACTCTTTCAAGTGCAAAACTTAAATCCGGCTCGTTTTGTTCCAGAGGCGCAAGAAAAGAATTGGGGTACCAGCGCGAAAAGGCCGCTTGGGGAGCCAGGTAGGTCATATCCTCCTGAGGGAGCAGTTCTGCCAGATCCAGAATGGATTCAGCCGTCGCGCCACGGCCATGTAAAAGGATCATGGCGCGTTTGGCTTCTTCTATAGGGATACCTGCTTTGAGCAAGGGTTGATCTTTATGGATATTAGCGGACATATGCAATCTTTCGATTTCGGTCAATGGGTGCTAAATTTTGTTCAATCATTGCGCGCCTTGATTCGAACCAAACCGGTAATTTAAGCGTTTGACCGAGAGCATCCAGGGGTTCATCGGTTGCAAATCCGGGCAAATCGGTGGCAATTTCGAATAACACGCCACCAGGTGTGCGGAAATAAACTGAGTGGAAATACTGACGGTCGATCACTTCGGTGGCGGGGATGCCAATGTGCTGAACTGCAGAACGGAAATCTAGCTGTTGCTGGTCTGTCTGAGCACGGAATGCGATGTGATGGATGGAGCCGGCTCCAAATCTTGCCGAATGGGCATTGGGACGGTGAACAATGTCGATGATCTGCCCAAGTTCATCGGATTGCGTCGAGTAGCGATAGCGATGCCCTTCTTGCCCGATGAAAGTCAATCCAAGTACCTCGGTCAGGACGCGCGCGGTCGGCTCAACCTCGTCCAACCAGAGCGTGACAGAATTGAATCCTCGCAATTGATGCTCTTCCGGGATATTACTGTGTAAGGTTGGAATAATGCTAATGTGTGCGCTTTGGGAAGGCAACGTGATTAATTCCAGATGCAAACCATCCGGGTCCTGGAATGGCAGTACAGCGTCTCCGAAGCGGATATCCTCACGGGATGGATTGTAACCAAATTGTTTGAGTCTCGCCGCCCAGAAGGAAAGTGAGTTGTGCGGGATGCTATAAGAGAAAGCAGCAGCTTCACGGTTGCCGGGTTGTCCGGCATTAATGTGTGCCCAGGGAAAGAAAGTGAGCGCCGTGCCGGGAGTGCCGGTATAGTCGCCGTAATAGAAATGATATGTGCCCGGGTCGTCAAAGTTGACAGTTGTTTTTGTCAGACGCTGACCCAGGATTTGCTGATAAAAGTCAAGATTTGTCTGCGGATCTTTTGCTGCCGCAGTAATATGATGCAAGCCAAGAGTTTTCATGATTTATTTTCCTTTTAATCTTACCAATAAAATTAGTTCGATGTCGAAATAATATCATAATAGAGAAAGGAAAATAAGACCTTGTACAATGTTTCTTACGACTTCACTCCATTTGCTCCCCTTTGGTTTCTTTCATGATTAGAACAGGCGCAGAGGATTTGGTAAGCACTTTAGGAGTCGTGCTTTCTTCCCAAAATGCATCGAAATTGCGATGACCAAAAGAAGCCATAACCACCAAATCAATTTTTTCCAATTTGACTGTTTCAAGAATCCTGGATACAACATTTCCACGCACAACCTGTCCCGAAACGTATACACCCTGATTGGAAAACTCAAAAGCAATCTTTTTCAGGTATTCTTTGGATTCCTGAGCGGATAAATCCAAAGATAGCAATGTGGAAGCAGGTAGAATACGACCTATTGCAGCTTCTTTTGATTTCAGGTGTTCTGATGTTGGAACAATTGACAACAGCCTTAAATCTGCCCCGTACTTCAAGGCGAGGGAAGTAGCTATGGGAAGGGCACTTTCATGGACGGGGTTACCATCCAACGGAACGAGAATGGTTTTAAACCCTTCTATTGAATCATTTTTCACTTGATCGGGGCGGATAAGGAGCACAGGGATGGTTTCAAGGTAAATGACCTGCTGTGCAATACTGCCGATGATGATGTCCCGCAAACCGCCATAGCCATGTGCACACAGAATGATGAGGTCTGCTCGCAGTTCTCTGGCATGTTCACTGATACTTCGGGCTACATCGGTCTGTCTGGGCTCGTGTAGATCGATTTCGACCCGAATCCCATCGGCCACAAAATGATCAGAAAGGGATTCCAGATATTCGCGAGCCTCGTCAAGTTTTCCCAAATGATATTGCCCATGAATGCTGGTCGGCACATCTTTTTCCAGTACATGGAAAAGGATCAATGTCGAATGGTAATGTTTTGCCAGATCAAGTGCGGTTGGAAGTACACTCTCAGCCAGTTTGGAGCCATCCAATGGAACCAGAATGCGTTTAAACATACTTAGCCTCCCATGAAAAATATCTGATATAACAAAAAGAGATTCAATGCAACAATGATTCCGGCAACTATCCAGGCAGCGATGGAGGTTAATCGATGATTAACCAACCCTCCCATAATTTCGCGTCTGGACGTAAAAATGACCAGAGGAATGATTGCAAACGGTAAACCAAAACTCAACACTACCTGGCTTAAGACCAGTGTGCGGGTCGGATCCAAACGTAAGCCGATCACGATAAAAGCCGGCATCATCGTGGCCAAACGGCGTATCCACATTGGAATTTTTCGGTGCAGAAAGCCTTGCATGATGATTTGTCCAGCCATTGTCCCGACAGTAGAGGAGGAGTGACCAGAAGCCAGCAATGAAAGCGCAAAAACAAAACTGGCTGCTGCGCCTAATAAGGGTGTCAGCGTGCGATATGCTTCTTCAATGGTGCCAACCTGACTGAGTCCATTAAAATGAAATGTGGAAGCTGCCATAACCAGCATAGCTGCATTGACCAGACCGGCGATGGTCATGGCAATGAACACATCGATCTGTTCGAAGTGAAAAAGACGCTTCAGCTTTTTGGGGTCTTGGGTTTTAATGCGGCCTTGTGTCAAACCGGAGTGCAGGAATATGGCATGCGGCATGACGGTTGCACCTAAAATTCCTGCGGCCAAAACGACACTTTCTGGTCCTGAAAACATGGGAGTTATTGCATGGATTGCAATCTGACCCCAATCTGGCCGGTCCAGGATGGTCTCAACAACATAAGAAATTGCAATCACACCAACCAGCACGGTGATCAAAATTTCCAGCGGACGAAATCCACCATGTTCGAGCAATAAAACCAAAAAGGTGAGTATGCCCATGAGCAGCGCAGGGATCAGGAGTTCGGGTAACCCAACGAGAGCCGCCAATTTTTGGAAGAAGACAGGAAACAATAAGAAAATTCCAAGAGCTGCACCAAGAAATTCGGCCAGGTCAGTGGCCATCGCCACCAGCTCCATCATGATCCACATGCCAATCCGCGCCCAGTTGGGGTAATGTGACCGCATCATTTCTGCCAGGTTTTGCCCACTGGCAATTCCCAGCTTGGCAGCCATTGTTTGGATCAGCATTGCCATGATGTTGCTGGCAAAGACAACCCATAAGAGAAGATAGCCAAATTTTGCGCCGGCTTGAATATTTGTTGCGTAGTTTCCAGGATCTAAATAGGCTACAGCAGCAATAAATGCCGGTCCCATAAACGGCATTAGGCGCATTAACCCTTTTTTCTTGCTTCGCCCTTCCAAAATTTCATTCGCAGATTTGATGGTCCCTACATCAGCGGCACCAATTTCACTATTCATACGATTTGTCTTATTTTGTATCAATTCCTTTTTCATAGATTATTCTCGTCTCTAAAGATTTGAACTGGTGTTAACTTGTGAATTTTTTTTACCTGGTTTAAGGGGCATTTATAATTCTTACAAAAATCTGATTGGCAGTCGCAGGGCCAAGCGTGATCTTAATTCCGTCTGCCAGAATGGTAACCAGCCCGTCAATTGGTTCTATGTGCAGGATTTCAAGAACGCTTCTTAAGCCAAGTTTGAGTTGATCAAGATAGATAAGTACGCGTGGATCACGATCGTTCACTTCAACAATTTCGCACATTGTACCCACTGGAAGACCACCCAGAGCATTGTGGACAAGCGACTCAATCGAGCCTGTTGTGGTTGGGATTGGTGAACCATGAGGGTCAAAAGACGGATAGCCTAAATGGGCGTCGATCCGTTCCTCCAAATAAGCAGAAAGTGAGTGCTCTAAACGCTCAGCTTCCTGATGAACGCGATCCCATGGGATATTGAGCGCCTGAACCAAAAAAGTCTCGATCAAGCGGTGTCTGCGTATTACCTCAAGTGCAATCTCAGTACCGGTCTCGGTTAATGTGACGCCGTAATAAGGTTTATAAACGACCCAATCCAGGGAAGCCAATTTCTTGAGCATGCCAGTGATTGTGGCTGAAGAATAGCCAAAACGCTGGGCTAATGAGGAAGTGGATACAGGTGTTTGTTCCATCTGAAGTGCATAAATTTCTTTTAAGTAATTTTCGTCCGCTTCCGTTTTCATTGCTACTCCTAGAAATAAATTTAGGATATCCTAAATATATAATAGTCCCAGGAATGAAACTTTTCAAGAGGTTGATTAATCTTTCCTTATATAAAATAAACTGTCGTCAGGATTCGCTTTTCAGGGCTGGCTCCTGCTCTATCTACTTAAGCTTATGCCCTGTAGGTCCGTCCCGGTGGAAAAATATTTTTCCCTCGTCCCCTGAACTTGTATCGAATCCTTCCCCAAAGGGTAATAAAATTAAACTGTGGATAACTCGCCTAAAACGGGGGATAACACGATCAAAACTGTGGATAATAATTTGGAAAAACGGTAGACAAACAGAGTTTTTGGGGGGATAAGCCCATCTTTTCGGTGGAGAATTGTCTGGAAAAATAGTGGATAACCAGGATTTTTCAGGGGATGAGCGCAATTAATTTGTGGATAAAATAAAAAGATCTTGTGGACAAAAAAAGATCAAAAATGTGGATAAGTGCCAGTTTTCTGTGGATAAACCCGATTAATTGTGGAAAAACCGTTCTAGAAATCTGTTAAATACGAGATGAGGTTGAGCAGGAAATGCCCGAAGAGTCCTCTTCAAACAGTTCTGAAGGCGCACGAATCTTGATATTATGGGTTAAAAACAAAATGGGCTGTGTAATTCACAGCCCATTCGCCATTACAAAGTAATTTTACTTTATGCGGGATGAATTGCTTCGTTAGGGCAGACATCAACGCAAGTGCCGCAATCCTGACAAAGTTCGGTATCGATTACATAGTAACCGTCACCTTCAGAAATTGCACCTTCCGGGCATTCGGCTTCGCAAGCTGCACAGGCCAGGCACTCATCGGCATTAATCATGTGGGTCATTTAATTATTCCTTTCATCCCATTACGATGGATATTTCAATCGTTTACTGTTGATTAGGATAGCACAATTTTGAAATACTGGATTGGTCAATTGTCATCAATTCGCAATGACATAGTTAATGGATTTTTATTCGTCCCAACTCAGGATTTGATTGCGAAGTTCACCCCATTTAAGCGCATCACGGATACCATCCTCTATGGGAAGTTCTGCCTTCCAATTCAGCAGGCGTAATGCGGTATCCGCGTTGGCATATGCACCGGCTACGTCTCCGGGTCGCGGTGGCATCTCGCGTTTGTTGATGGTTTGCCCATAAACCTTTTCAAAGGCATTAACCATCTCGCGCACGGTCACACCCAGACCTGTGCCCAGGTTGATGACCAGGTAGTTTTCAACAGGTTGTCCAGCGCGCGCAAAAACATCTTTAAAGTTTGTTAGTGCCAACACATGTGCTCGCGCCAAATCCCAGATATGGACGTAATCTCGAATACCGGTGCCATCCCGTGTTTCATAGTTTGTGCCTGTAATCGGGAATTCAGCGATGCGTCCCAGTGCCGTATCGACCAATTTTCCGAGGATATGACTTGGCTCTTTCACGTGAATTCCGGAGCGCATTTTGGGGTCAGCGCCAATCGGGTTAAAATAGCGCAGAGCAATCCCCTGCATGCCGTAAGCACCACAAAAATCCTTAAGCACCATTTCCATCATGAATTTAGTGCGGGCATAAGGGCTGCTGGGGTTAAGGGGAGACTGTTCGGTGACCATGAACCCGGGGACCAGATCATAAATGGATGCAGACGAAGAAAAGACCACTTTGTCACAGCCAAGCTCGTGCAGAATATGAAAAAACTCAACCGACTTTGCCACATTTTCCCGGTAATAGAGATAGGGATGGGCGACCGATTCGGGCACGATAATTCGCGCGGCACAATGCAGACAGGCTTTGATATCCGGATGTTCCTTAAAGATGGTCTCCAGCGCGCCATAATTGGCAATATCTGCCTTATAAAAAATTCGATTGCGGGTGAATTCCGGCCGGCCGGTGACAAGGGAATCCAATAAGATCGGTGTGTGACCACTATCCAGCAGGGCAGAAGCAACTGTGCTTCCAATATAACCGGCACCGCCGGTGATTAAGATTTTCATGTGACTCCTTTAATTCTTTTCTCTAAGGGTTAGCGGAACAACTCAAATGCTCACGGATTAATGCGATCGATTCTGTCCGCTCATTACTTTCCTGTGTTTCACGTTCGATCCGGTCCCACAAACGGCACAGCACCGGATGAGTCAGGGGAGAGATCTGGGCAGAATCTTTAGTAAGATTAATGGCCTGTGCCCAATTGGCGGTGTGCGCGAATGCTTCAATGAACGGTATGCGCTCGGCCGGATCATTGGGGTGATCATCCAGCTTGAAGGCAGCATTGGCAAGTGTAACGACCGTTTCCCAGTCGCCTGATTGTGCGGCGAGGTCTGCTTTTTCAAAGTAATAACACCAGTTGTGGTCAGGCTCAGATCCATACAGAAAGGCAGACGGATAGGCTTGTTGACTCTCCAGGATATTGTCTGTATTGGTGAGATGAATGGTTTCACGCACTTGCAAGGGAACCATCCAGTTATCCGCTTCTAACTCAGGGTCCAGGATTCGCAAACAGGCAGGCGGTTGGTAAAAAAGAGCCAGGGATTGACTGGTATTGCCATGAAAACGACCCACCAATAAATCGTGTGTGACGGCTTGATCCGGCTGTAGTGATTCAATCGTGCCACCCACCCGCAGCGTCGGGTAATAGACGACATAAGCGATCTGATCCGAAACAGGAGCAGGGTTATAGACCCAGTTTAGCGCAGAGGTCAACGTTCCGTCTGAGAAATATGTAATTGGTAATTCATGAGCAAACAGGATCGTGCCGGGTTGGATAGAGGGCGCACGCCAGGTCAGCTGCCAGAAAAACCGGGATTGTTGCTCCCAATCACGCTGGTACTTGATCCCGGTTTGCAGTTGATAGGTGCTGGAAAAAGTGATCAAAAGCACTAAAAGCACGCGTCGAATTTGTGCGGGAATTGGGACGGCGAATAACAGGGTGACCCACAATAGCGAGAATGCCAGCATGCTGGGGATGGT
>PHBS01000254.1 GCA_002841995.1 Chloroflexi bacterium HGW-Chloroflexi-8 | reverse complement strand
AGTGTTATACATAGTAAATTGCCGCTGCCTTGCGGACTTTTATAGGCACCCTTCGATAAACTCTGGGCTGGTCTGGCACGCCTGTTTAGTTTTAGTGAATGAAATTATTTTGATTTGCATATTGAGTTAATTGTTCTTCATTTAACAACAAATTAGTTTTAAGCAAAACAATTTGCCTGTTTAATAATTCAAGCAACGCAGTATCATCACCTATTTCAAACATTGAACGAAGTTCATAAAAAATACCTTCAATGAACTTCAAAAATCGTTGAATATCCTTGATCCTTTTTACTGCCTTTGGTTGGCATATTATTGATGGATCAATTTCAGTTAGTTGAGATGCATAACCGGAAAGACGTACAAAATCTTCCTTAATACTGTCAATTTGCGAGAGGGTTTTTGAATATGAGTATTCTGATCTATAAGTCATGGGGCACCTTTCAATACGAATTTACAAGTAGGATAACACCCAGACAATGTTGACTCAATCTATTAATTTCGATAGGGTAACCACCGTAATACCTATCGAAATTGATATATAGATTTTTCCTTCTTCTACTTGCACAATAAGATAATCTCGCCTATAATTTTACTGAACAGATGTTCTACAATAAACCCTCAAATTTTATACTGTTACCTCACTTGCGCATACGACTCTAGAATGACCAACTCCCTCTTATACAATCAACCACAAGGTCCTCTCTGGATAGATGTGTGCTTTCTCAGGGGGGATTTATGCGTTCTGAGCCATTATTTCAGGTCAACTTAGGGGAGGATTTCTTCGATGCCATCCATCGTGGTTTTCAATGATGAAGAGTCTGTTCTTTACCAGAATGTGGTCGAAGATGTTCAGGATTTGGTAAAGATCATCCGGGATGGCAGGAATGTGCCTGGTTACGCATTGGATGATTGTCCGGAAGTGCAAGTTAATGGTCTGATTGTTCTCGCGGGTCAGCCACCTAAACCGAAGAGAAAAGCGCCAGCCTTATCAGAGCGGCAAATCAGTGTTTTGCAATTACTGGCAAGAGCATATACGCCAGATCAAATTGCGCTAAAACTTGGGTTGACCGAAGCAACTATTCGATTACACATCAGTGCTTTGAAAAAGAAATTT
>PHBS01000157.1 GCA_002841995.1 Chloroflexi bacterium HGW-Chloroflexi-8 | reverse complement strand
TAAAAGGAATCAACCACCAACTTCTCCTGAACGAAAAATTAAAAATTGTCGAACAGGAAATAGTGTACAACACTATTTTTTATGCCGATTATCTTAAATCCCAAATTTTTTTAAGGAGCAAAAAAATGCAAAATCCAGAAAGTTTAAAATATACAAAATCGGATGAATGGGTTAAAGTTGATGGCAATGTTGCGACTGTCGGTGTCACAGATTATGCACAATCTCAACTATCAGATATCGTGTATTTGGAATTCCTAGTGGAAGCTGATGATGAAATTTCTCAGGGCGATTCGATTGTTACGCTTGAGTCTGTCAAAGCTGCTGCTGATGTAAATACACCTGTCTCTGGAAAAGTTGTAGCCCTCAATGAAGATTTAACAGAAGGTTTTGAATCAGTTAATACCGATGCATTCGGAAAAGCGTGGATGATAAAACTAAATTTATCAGATCCATCCGAATTAGAATCGCTAATGACTGCGGATGAATATACTAAATATTGTAATACCCGGGAGCACTAATGTTTATACCCCATTCAGATGCCGATATTGCAGAAATGCTAAAAAAGATCGGAATCACAAAGGTTGATGATCTTTTTACTGATGTTCCGGAAAAATTAAGATATCCGGAATTAAATCTTCCCGAAGCAGTTTCCGAAATGGAAGCATTAAAAAATTTGCAGGAATTTGCATATGCGAATGACTCCACTCAGGATTTGATTTGTTTCTTAGGTGCTGGAGCATACAACCATTATATTCCGGCTGGAGTTGACAGCATAATTTCTCGTGGAGAATTTCTCACTGCCTATACTCCTTACCAACCAGAAGTATCTCAGGGAACGCTGCAAGCAATATTTGAATATCAATCTTTGATTGCTTCTCTTACTGGCATGGAGGTCAGTAATGCATCCCATTACGATGGCGCTACAGCAGCTGCTGAAGCATGCGTATTGGCGTACCACCATTTTCGCGGGAAGAGAAATAAGTTCGTCATTTCAAAAGGGTTGAATCCCCAATATCGCGAAACGATTTGTACTTATTTTCAGGGTTATGAAGATGTCAACATAACGGGATATGAACACACCGATCCGTTTGAGAGCGATGATTATCTACTTTCCCAAATAGGGACAGACACTGCGATTGTGTATGTTCAATATCCGGATTTCTTTGGTCAGATACATGACTACACGAAATTTGCTGAGAGTGTTCATGAAAAAGGAGCATTGCTTGCTATCTCTGTAAATCCACTTTCACTTGGGCTCTTGAAACCCCCTGGTGAATTCGGTGCAGATATTGTTACAGGAGAAGGTCAACCTCTAGGAATTCCTCTTTCTTTTGGTGGTCCATACCTTGGGATTTTTGCTACAACAAAAGAATTGGTTCGAAAATTAGCCGGTAGATTAGTCGGTGAAACAGTCGATAAAAATGGTACCAAAGGTTATGTACTAACATTGACTGCACGTGAACAACATATTCGGCGAGAAAAAGCGACTTCAAATATCTGTACAAATCAAGGTCTGATGGCTTTGGCTGCAACTGTTTATATGTCACTATTAGGAAAACAAGGATTAAATCAAGTTGCAAAATTAAATTTCAATAAAGCTCATTATGCTGCTGAACAATTAAATCAAATTGAAGGATTTAGAGTTATACAAAAAGGTCCATTCTTCAATGAATTTGTATTGAAATGTCCAGAAACTGTAGAAAATTTAAATGCATTGCTGTTGGATTTCGATATTATTGGCGGATTTGACCTTTCAAAGTACTACCCACAATTACCCAATCATATGTTAGTTGCTGTAACAGAAGTAATTTCCAAAGATGAAATTGATTATTTTGTAAATTCCTTAAAGGAGGTTATCAATGGCTGAATCAACAATTTTTGAAATTTCCTCCCCAGGAAGAGTTGGCGTAAAATATCCTAAATGTGATGTACCTGAATACGAATTACCAAAGACTCTGGTACGTAAACAACTTCCGATGCCTGAAGTCTCTGAATTGGATGTAATTCGTCATTTCACCAGGTTATCAAAAATGAATTACAGCATTGATTCTGGTTTTTATCCTTTGGGTTCTTGCACAATGAAGTACAATCCCAAAATTAATGAAGTAACTGCCAGACTTCCCGGATTCGCTTTGACACATCCCCTTCAACCAGTCGATACGATCCAAGGTAACCTGGCATTAATGTTCGAATTGCAAGATTGGTTGTTGGAAATAAGTGGATTTTCAGGGATCACCCTTCAACCAGCTGCAGGTGCCCACGGTGAATATGTAGGCGTTATGATCATTCGTGCATATCATGATGATCGTGGTGAAAAAAACCGGAGGAAGATGTTAATTCCTGACTCGGCGCATGGGACTAATCCAGCTAGTTCTGCAATGAGTGGATTTGAAGTTGTTCCAGTTGCTACAGATAAAAACGGAAATGTAGATATTGAATCCCTTAAATCTGTCTGCGATGAAAACGTGGCTGGCTTAATGCTTACCAACCCTAATACTCTCGGTCTTTTTGAGCAGAACATCCTGGAAGTCATCCATATTGTTCATGATGCCGGTGGATTGGTTTATGGTGATGGTGCCAATTTAAATGCCTTGTTAGGGATTGTTCGACCAGGAGATTTAGGAATTGATATTATGCATTTCAATTTGCATAAGACATTTTCTACTCCACATGGCGGTGGTGGTCCTGGTTCTGGTCCGGTTGGCGTCTCAAAACACCTGATTGATTTTTTGCCCAGCCCTATTGTTGGCATAATCGAAGAAGCATCTGAGGACTTTCCACCATACTATGGATTTGTAGAACCAAAGAAAAGTATTGGCAGAATAAAATCATTCAATGGTCATTTCGGAATGATGGTTCGCGCTTACACATTTATCAGCATGTATGGTAAAGAAGGAATTAGAAAAATTGCTGAAGGTGCAGTTTTAAATGCAAATTATCTGATGGCACTCGTACAAGACAAATATAAAGTTGCCATCAAACGACCATGCATGCATGAATTCGTCCTTGAAGGCCATTGGTCTACAGCCCCGGATATTCATGCTTTGGACATTGCAAAACGTCTGATGGATTATAATTTCCATCCACCTACAAATTATTTTCCTTTAATTGTTCCAGAAGCGTTAATGATTGAACCAACTGAAACAGAGAGCAAAGAAACATTGGAAAATTTTGCTGACGCACTCTTAAAAATCGCTGATGAAGCTAAGAATGAGCCTCAGCTATTAAAAGAAGCACCTCATAACACACCTGTTGGTAGGTTAGATGAGGTAAAAGCCGCTAAGGATTTAGTACTTTGTTGTTGGATTCCGGATAACCTAAATTAACAATTACTTCAACTAATTAATAACAGAATTGTCAGGCTGACAATTCTGTTATTAATTATATAATAATAATATATACATAATGACCAATATTTAGTATAGTAACTTTAATAGGAGGTGAACATGAATCATGGGCAAGGTCTGTTGGAATATGCTTTAATCATATCCATAGTTGCAGTTCTGGTTATCGTTTTACTATTTGTTTTTGGCGAACAGGTAGGGAATACATTTAGTAATATCATACGTTCATTTTAAATTGCTTTTATTATTTTTTTTACAAGACCTCATGCATTCACATCATGAGGTCTTTTGTTTCTGATAGAATTGAAAATTGAGGTTAATTTTTTGGAAAACAATACTGTCTTGTTACATAAATCACATAGGAAAGATTTTCAGAAGACCAAATATTTTCCAGGAACAATTGGAAACCCTTTCGATCTTATTTTAAGAAAATTTAACCAAATCAATGAAATTCATCCAATTGTTTTTTTCCTCCTGATGATCTTCCTTTCAGGAATCATTTCCATTTTTCGTGCTGATCGTTGGATAATTTTAATGGCAGCTGTATTGTTAGATTGGTTGATTATTTGGTCACTTCCTAAGCTTCTAATATCCTTTGGTCCCTTATTTTCCCAAATTTTTTTACTGTTTATTTTAAGATCCGTTTTTATTTGGATGCCTTACCCTATTAATCTAATCCTGGAAATCATAGGAACATTACTTGTCTTTATTGGGTTCGTTGTAGAACCTTCTTCGATTAAAGTCACTAAGTACAATTATTCAAGCAAAAAAATCAACTTTCCAACAAAAATTAAATTCTTACAAATTGGCGACATACATCTTGAAAAACACGGTCGACGTGAAACGAGATTAATTTCAGAAATTGCTAAATTAAAACCACAATTCATCTTATTTACTGGTGATTTTTTGAATCTATCATTCAATCAAAATAAAGAATCGATTGGACAAGTCATCAGCTTGATAAACGAAATAAATGAAATTGCGCCAACCTATTTTGTGAATGGAAGCCCTGCTGTAGATCTGAAAGAATCTCTCAAAGAAATTGAGGCTTTTACAAATGCTATTTATATAAAAAATGACATTTTTCCACTCAAAATCGATGGAAGTGAAATTAATTTGATTGGAATTCAATGTTCTCATATTCCAAGTAATGACTATGCGCAATTAAAAAAGATTCGAACACACCCTGAATTATTTAATATCCTGATGTATCATTCACCTGATTTGATTTTCGAATTGGATCCAGATTCAAATATAGATTTAATGGTTTCGGGTCATACTCATGGCGGACAGGTAAGAATTCCTTTCTTTGGAGCAGTTATAAGTGCATCTTTATATGGACGAAAACTACAGTATGGTTTATACAAATTAGAAAGCACAATTCTCTCGATAACAAGAGGAATAGGTTTAGAAGGAATGGGGGCACCAAGAGTAAGATTCCTATGTAAACCAGAAATAATAGAATGGACATTACTTTCTGGTTAGGAATAATTTGAAAAAATAAATCTAATTTTTTATAGGCATAATACGAAAAAAAGCAGCAATGGAAAAATGTTAATCTAACAAAATCAGATTAAATCTTTTATTGCAACTTTTTAAATCGATACTTAGTTATTATATTAAGTTATCTTCAAACATTTAAGAGAGATATGTCATTTATATATAAAAAACAATAAAACTCTTTAGGATTTCAATTGATTCCTTACAACATCTTCTGCAGAATTAATCGCTTTGTTGAGATTTTCCGGGTCTTTTCCACCAGCTTGAGCTAATTGTGGCCGGCCGCCCCCCCCACCACCAATAAAACCAGACAGCATTTTCACGATATTTCCTGCGTGAAGTCCTCTTGAAATCAAATCATCAGTAACCGCTGCAATTATCATGGGTTTTTCATTGATAACACTGCCCAAAACCACGACACCACTAGGATATTTTTCTTTAAATCGGTCCGTAAGGTTTCTCAAAGTATTGATATCAGCTTCTTGTATTACCTTGGCTAAAAATGGAATATCAGAAATTTGAATAATATTTTCTAATTCTTTGGTGAATTCTTGGTTTACGATGATTTGACGTAGACGATCACTCTCTTTCGTTTCGAGATCAAGCTCCTCCTGCAAATTAGTCACTCTTGAAACCAAATTTTCAACAGGGCTATTCAATTTCATTCCTATGGTTTTTAGAATTTTAATTTGCTTATGAGTATATTCATAAGCCTCCCTACCAGTAATCGCCTCAATTCTACGTATACTTGCAGCAGTGCTTCCTTCGCTGATTATGATGAATAATCCAATATCACCAGTCTCGTCAACGTGCGTACCCCCACATAATTCATACGAAAAAGTTGAGTCTTCTCCAATTGTAATGGTTCGGACTCTTTCACCATATTTTTCACCAAAAAGTGCCATAGCACCTTCTGCCATTGCATCCGTTAATGATTTTTCTACAATCTTCAATGGATAATTAGCCAAAATAGCCAGGTTTACTTCATGTTCTATCTCTTCCAGTTGCATTTGTGAAATCGCCTCAGGATGGTTAAAGTCAAATCGAAGTCTATCTGGTGCAACCAGTGAACCAGCTTGTCTTGCATGGGCTCCCAAGACTTTATGTAAAACTGCATGTAACAAATGTGTCGCGGTGTGATTACGCATGATATCTTTGCGACGATCGCGATCTACAACAGCATTTACGATTTCATTAATTTTAAATTCACCTCTTTTAACAATTCCACAATGGACAATAATTCCCGCTGCTGGCTTGCGCACGCTTGTAATCTCAATGTAATCTGAATTTGAGCCCAATTTAATAATCTTACCGGTATCTGAAACTTGTCCACCTGACTCAATATAAAAACAAGTATCAGGAAGTATAACTTCTACTTCATCACCAACTTGTGTGTTAAAAACAGAAACGCCGTCTTTAATCAGAGCAAGTATTTCTCCCTGAATCTCCAAATTGTGATATGGGTCATAATGGACACCTGCCAATGACAATCTATCTTTTAATTGCAGATCTTCGAATATGGATCGATAAACATCAACATCACCACCCATAATTCCGAATACTTTGCCTGCCCCAGAATCCAAACGGTGTTGATCCATCGAAAGTTTAAATCCAGCCTCATCTACCTCAAATCCATTTTCACGTGCAATATCGCGTGTAATTTCAAATGGCAAACCATGAGTAGCGTATAAATCAAAAGTTACCTGTCCAGTTAATATTTTTTGACCATGGGTTTTTAATTCATTAAATATATCGTTTAAAAAAGATAAACCCGATTCCAAGGTTTTAGCGAATCGTTCTTCTTCCCGAGTTAAGTTTTCCAAAATGGCTTTTCTATTTTGAATTAATTCGGGATATGCATCTCCATAATTCTCAATGACTGAGTGCGCAATTCGAGAAAGAAAAGGATCTTTAATGCCTAATTTCGAAGCAAAACGCACAGCACGCCGAATGATCATTCGACAAATATAATTCCTTCCAGTATTTCCTGGCACAACGCCATCACCGATCAAAAAGGTAGCAGCTCGTGCGTGATCCGCGATTACCCGATATGGCGTAAAGTTTCGATTGACGTCTTCATCTGAATTTTCTGTAAGATGTTGGACAGATTGAATGAGAGGGTATAACAAATCTGTTCGATAATTTGAATTTGTGTTTTGAAGTACGGAAACAATTCTTTCAAAACCCATTCCGGTATCTACATGGGTTGCTGGTAAAGGCTCCAGCGTTTCTTCATTGATCCGGTTATATTGGATGAAAACATTATTCCATAACTCAAGAAACCGGTTGCAGTCCCCATTCACAGAACAAATATGTTCAGGAATATTTTGCTTATCACAAAAATCCACGCCACGATCTATATGAATTTCTGAACATGGGCCACAAGGACCGGTGTCTGCCATCTCCCAAAAATTTTCTTTTCTGCCAAAAAATAAAATATGAGAGAGATCGATACCAGGTTGAATCCGCCAATTTTCCGCAGCCTCATCATCTGTTGGGATAATGCCCTTTTCATCTTTGAAAACCGTTACCCATAATTTTGATTTGTCAATTTTCCAAACTTCGGTTAGTAACTCCCATGCCCATTGGATTGCCTCTTTTTTATAATAATCGCCAAAAGACCAGTTCCCCAACATTTCAAAGAATGTATGATGCCAATCATCTCGTCCTACATCATCCAAATCATTGTGTTTGCCTGCTACACGCATACATTTTTGCGAGTCAACCGCCCTTTTGTATGGACGTATATCGGTTCCTAAAAAAACATCTTTAAATTGCACCATGCCAGCATTCGTAAAAAGTAAAGTTGCATCCCCACCAGGTACTAATGAAGACGAGGGAACAACTGTATGTCCTCTTTCTTTAAAAAATTGAATAAAAGTTTTTCGAATTTGGTTTCCTGAAAATTGGCTAGTCATGCGAGCTCCTGACAATTAAAAATGGGCAAATAATAATTTGCCCATGATTATAAGCGATCAAACATAAGCCTGCAAATTTACATTATCGGGAGATAGCCATCTTAATCATTTTACCGTTTTTATCAACAGTCACCCGGGCTATATGCATATATTTAGATTTATTTAAAATAACTGCATTTTGTAATGTCATCACGTATTTATCTTTTATGGTTTTCAATTGTAAATCTGAACCACCATAACCTTTATAATCACGATCTACACCAATCTGCATTTTATTAATTTTAACAATCGCATGATCAATTCCTGGCAAGTAAGGTTTCAAAGCTGATTTTACCTGACTAAGAATTTCTTCATTTATTTCCGAATTTTGGTTACTTTGTGTCTCTATATCACAGATTGTTTTAATTTTTACCGGTTTTGAAACAATTTTCATTCGTTTATTTTGGACATCTTTGATTTCGTAGACAAAGAAAGGGTCACCATAAAAAACAAATTGAATCAACGTTTTTTGATCTTCCCCATCCAGGTAACCTTGACGATTTGTCATTTCCTGTACAAGACTGATTTTTGCTCTCACAAATGCATCACCACATGTACTGCCTTCTCGGATATTTTTCCAGAAATAATTCCCTAACAGATCTGCAGCGATCAAAGGAGAAGATATTGAACCATAAGAGGTTGTTGTTGAACCGATAAATATAGGAACGCCTAATGAAAGATACTTTAAACCAATTGAATCGATTTCGGTTTTATTTAGAAAATTACCACCATAACATGCTTCGGTGTAAATAACCTTTGGATTTTTTCCATTCGCAATCAGATCTTCAGGTTTTAAAGCTATTGGATAATCCACCCCTGCAGGATCGAGAAAATCGCGCTGACCATACCATTCGCCTCGATCCAATAATCCATGCAGGTTAAAATAAGCAAGGTCATGATTAACCAGGTCACTTTGCTTCAAAAATTGCTTCTTTTGAGCTGGTGAAATATACATTTTCTTTGTATCACCAATAGGTTTAAAAGTTGCATAAGAGGCCATTTTCCATACAGATGCTGAATATCCAATACTTGAGATTCTTGTGTAGGTCATCATTGAGTTGAACGATTGGCGGATTCTTTCCCATATCATACGCATTGATTTTGGTTGCGAATGAAATTTTACAATACCGCGTAATTGTTGAATTAATAACCCCGCATCTGCACCTTTCTCTCCAATGATTCTACCAACTGGCCAATCCGGAACAAAATAATTACTATCCAAATTGGAATAGGGATTATCAGAAAGAATTTCGTCGTCCACATCATCTGTTGGATTTGGGAGTCGGTGGAATGGGACGACTTCATCTCCACCAACGATTAATAACGATCCTATCTTTTCACCCTTTTTCATTAAGCTAGAATCGAGTTCCTGAATACAATTCTTGATTTTCCAGGGATCCAAAACACTCAAAAGACTAGTT
>PHBS01000156.1 GCA_002841995.1 Chloroflexi bacterium HGW-Chloroflexi-8 | reverse complement strand
TTCCATTAAGTGCGCAGAATTATAAATCAGGTCATTTAAATGACCCGAAATAAATAAGTCTACATCTTTACTCATGAATATCTGAGTGGATTCATCCGGATGAAATGGAACCGAAGAAATATCTTTGATATAGAGAAAAAGCCAGATAATTATTACAAATATCACAATAATATTGATATAAATTGGCCTTACAGGATCTTTAGTCATGAGATTTTTTGGAAAAAAATTTGAATCACTCATAAATAATCAATTCGCGACATTATTTCTGTTGTTTTTAATATTTTTTATTTGGAGGTTGGTTCTATTAAAAATGGATTATTTTCCATTTAATTCTGATGAGGCAATTGTTGGATTAATGGGAAAACATATCATTGATGGGGAACGACCCTTATTTTTTTACGGGCAGTCGTACATGGGAAGTCTGGATGCATATTTTGTTGCTTTAAGTTTCTTGATTTTTGGTGAAAAAGTGATAGCGATTCGGATTGTCCAAATAGTCCTGTTTTTCCTCACAATTGTAAATTTATACTTTTACGTCATTATAGCATTTCAAAACCGTATTGCTGCCTTCTTAAGTTCAATATTATTAATTTTTGCTCCAGTAAATTTAATTTTATATACTACGGTCTCTTTGGGTGGCTATGTCGAAGCATTATATATTGGCTCGAGTGTTCTTTTGATTTCTGCTTTGTTATACCGCAAGGCAGATATAAAATCTTTAGATAAAAAGGATTTCTTGTTATTAATGTTTGCCGGTTTTTTAACTGGGCTAGGTTTATGGGTTAACCCAATTAGCTTGACCATAGGCATCCCTGCGATTGTTGTGACATTATTTAGAATATTTTTTAACAAAGTCCGACCACAATTGTTTCTCAGGATAATCCTAATGCTTTTGATAGGATTTCTTATCGGTTCATTTTTTTGGTGGTACACATTTATTTTGAATAAGGATATTCGCTTCTTGACTGAAATCTTTGGAAGTGCTGTATCCGTCGATAACGGCAATTATTTTCAAATTACTTTACAACATATTGCTACTTTCTTTTTGTTTGCACCAACTGTTATTTTAGGATTACGCCCACCTTGGGATACCGTTTTGATCGGAAAATATTTCATTCCTTTTGTGTTAATATTTTGGATCTTGATCTTAGCACTTTTTTTGAGCAAACGAAAAACATACACGACTCAGGAACGAATATCCTTTTTAATTCTCACCGGGATTATGGTTCTTGATTTTATTGGATATGTCTTTACTTCCTTTGGGAATGATCCGAGTGGGAGGTATTTCCTTCCTTATTTTATTCCTCTGTCAATTGGCGCAGGCTTTTTATTAAGCAAATTTCCTAGGAAAAAATTTATTTATATATTGTTTTTATTTGTAATCTCTTACAATATCTATGGCGTGATGTCTTTAGCCAAAGTGTTCCCTTTTTTAACTACTCAATTTTATCCCCCAGCACAAGTTGATCACACTTACATAGGCGAATTAGTCAGTTTTTTAGAAAATAATGATGAATACATAGGTTTTAGTAATTATTGGGTGAGTTATCCCTTGGCATTTAAAACGAACGAAGAAATAATTGCAATCCCATTACTGCCATATCATTTAGATTTACAGTATACAGGTCGCGATAACCGGATACCAAGTTACACGGAAGTTCTCAATGGCGAGAATAAGTTTTTTTATATCACAACCAATAACCCAAAGTTGGACGAAGTTTTAGTCACAAATCTTTCGTTAAAATCTATTAAATTTAAATATAAAGAAATCGGGGATTATCATATTTTTTACAACCTATCACTTCCAATTTATCCCCAGGATTTAGGAATTTATGAAAATTATAAATAACAAAAACCGTTTTCAACGGACTGAATTGTTTGTAAAAGTTTCGGTCACCTTGATCATTTTTTTTATTGCATTGAGAGTGCCATTCGATACGGATTTTTTCTGGCACTTAAACGCTGGTAAGGTGAGTTTTGAACAGCAGTCAGTCCTTTTGTCAGATTTTTTTTCTTTTACAAAATATGGCACTCCTTGGGTTAATCATAGTTGGCTATCCCAGATCATTTTTTATATTATTTATCGGATGTTTTCGTATCCGGGAATCATGGTTTTAGTTGCCCTTGTTGCAACAGCAACTATGTCATTAATTTATAAATCTATGAAAGGTAATTCGTTTGTTAAAGCATTCTTGATCATTTTGGCTGTTCTAATATCTGCGGTGGTATGGTCACCCCGTCCCCAAATTTTTAGTCTTTTATGTTTTGCAATTTTATTTCGATTTGTAAAGAAATTCGATGATTCCCTCAAAAAAAAATACCTGGTCTACATAATCATCTTGTTTCTATTTTGGTCTAACTTGCACGCAGGTTTTACACTTGGTATCGCATTTTTAACATTATTTGTTCTTGGAAAAATATTTGATTTTAGCGAAAGCAAGCAACGTACCGAAGTTGAAAGTAAAAAAATAAAATATTTGTTATTTCTTATTCTTATTTGCTCGCTGGTAGTGATTATTAATCCGAATGGTATAGAAACCTGGAAGGTCCAATTCGATACCGTTTCGATGAAATCCTTGCAAAATCAGATTGATGAGTGGGCATCTCCTGATTTTCATAAACTTGAACAACAACCGTTTCTTTGGATATGGTTAATTATTACTTTTTTTGCTTTTTCAACTTCGTCAAATCTCTTGTTTCAAGAGATATTACCAATCATTTTTTTTGGCAGCTTGGGATTTCTTGCAAAAAGAAATTTTGCTCCTTTTGCCATCGTCATTTTCCCGACTCTTGCGAAATTAACATTGCTTTTTTTTGAACAAAAAATTAGAAATGTTCGATTTTTTGATAAACTGAAATTATCGGCAAATAAAGCAAATCTTACCCCAAAACAAAATATACAAATTATTATAAATTTGTTTTTTGTTTCCATTATCGGTTTAGCAATTTTTGGAAAAATATTTGTTTTGAGTAACACGCTGGTTTTAAAAAGCTATGAGAAGAAATTATTTCCAGCCGACGCGATGGATTATTTGACTGAAAATGGGCTTCCAGATGGAAATGTTTTGAATTCATATGCTTGGGGTGGTTATATGAATTGGAAAATTCCTGAATTGCTTGTATTCGTAGATGGAAGGACTGATTTGTTTGGTGAGAAAATAATTCGCGATTGGACGGCAATGGTGTCTGCGAAATCAGGATACGATCGTTTAATAAATGAATATAACATTAAGTGGATTTTCTTAGAAAATGATAATCCAATTGTCGAAGAATTAATTCAAAAAGGATGGGCAACCAATTTCAAGGATGATCTATGTGTTATCCTGAGTAAGTAATAATTGTAATAGCCTCACGTATTGTTTGTTATTATCTCAATGTTAACTTTTTCTGTCATGTTTAAATCATCCAATACGGGGAAATATTTTCTCCATCTTTCTAATGGATCTGTATTTACAATTACAGATCCGATTTCATCAACTTTATCTTGCATATCCAGAATGATTTCACCCATATAATCAGTTACGATACTATTTCCACCAAAATTGATATTTCCAGTTTTGCCAACGGAATTTGCTGAAATAAAAATAGCTTGGTTTTCTATGGATCTTGCTGATAATAATTTTTTGAAATGGTTGATTCGGATTGATGGCCATTGTGATGGTACCAAGAAAAATTGTGGCTTAAACTTAGCGTAGTTCCGGTATATTTCAGGGAACCGAAGATCATAACAAATTGTAAGACCGAAAAGATGATCGAAAATTTTTGCGATTTTAAGAGAACGACCAGGAAAAAACCATTCTTTTTCTCTCATTTGGCCAAAAAGTTTAGTTTTATCATATGCAGCAAAAATTTTGGCAGAAGGTGTCGTAACTACCAGGCGATTTACAAATTGATTAGTTTCATTTTTGAGAATATAGCTACCACAAATAGCGATATTTCTTTCTTTGGCACGAGTTGAAAGAATGTCGATGGCCTCTAAATTAAAACCATTGGCATTTTTCAATTTTGAAGTGAAACCTGTCGACCACAATTCTGGCAATAACAGAATGTGTGACTTGTGAATTTGTAATTGGTCTATGAGATATAATAATTTATCTAGATTTACCTGATAACTGTTTTTTATAACATTAAGTTGAGCAATCGATATTTTAATTTCCATTATTATCTTTTTCTAATAGGAATTTATGGTGAACCCAAAAAGAAATAGAAATGTTATTAATATCATTTCCGCTATATTCTTAGTAATTATAGTCCTAGGGTTGGTTTGGGCAAACTTTGAATACTCTTCCAATAATCCTGGTGGTAATGATTTTCTGGTTCACTGGGTGGCAGCTAAGAATTTTATTTATGATGGAATAAGCCCTTACTCCGAAATCACTGTACTGGAAATTCAAAAATTAGTTTATGGAAGAGCTGCCATTGCAGGTGAGCACGAATTAAGACCTTCTTACCCTTTATATTCTGTGTTTTTGTTTTTACCTTTTGGACTTGTTAAAAACTATTTTATCGCAAGAGCTTTATGGATGACTCTATTGGAGATCACTTTACTTTTTAGTGTGTTTATCTCAATAAAGGTATCTCAATGGAAACCCGAAAGGTTAGTCCTTATAACTGTTTTTGTTTTTTCAGTATTTTGGTATCACGGGCTTCGATCGTTAATAAATGGTAATGTGGTCGTTTTGCTACTTTTTTGCTTAATATTAAGTGTCTATGCGGTGCAGATAAAACAAGATGAGTTAGCAGGTATATTATTAGGACTAACCACAATCAAACCACAAGTTGGTTTTGCATTAATCTTGTTCTTAATATTATGGGGATTCGTTAACAAAAGATACAAAATTATTTTTTGGTTCATCGGTTCGACGATAATGCTCATCGTTTTGGCACTCTTCTTTGAACCAAATTGGCTCCAGCAATTTCTTCAAGAGATTTTACGATATCCTGGATACAATCCACCCGGAACACCAGCCACCGCTTTAGTACAATTAATTCCTGGTGTTGGCAATCGTATAGGTATAGGCCTGTCGATTATTTCAGCTATCATTTTAATGTCTGAATGGTTTTTAGGGAGAAAGGCTGCTGGGATTGAATTCGCGTGGGTTTGTTCGATAACACTCGTTTTAGGCCAATGGTTAAATATTCAAACTGACCCGGGTAATTTCATAATAATGTTACCAGCGATTTTTGTTGCATTTAGGTTGAATGACGACCGATGGTCAAATAATGGCACTTTGATTAATTTTGTAATTCTTGGATTGCTATTCGTTATTCCTTGGGTTGTATTTATTTATACAGTTAGTAGAGATTATCAACCTATTCAAAGTCCTATTATGTTCTTCCCAGTTCCGATTTTATTATTTATATTTTTATATTGGGTGAGATGGTGGGCAAAGAATCCAACCAAACACGTGTTTTTAGATCAGTAAAAAGCGAAGAATTAATTCTCTTAATTTTAATATTTTTGATTGGGTTAATACTTCGTTTAATTCGTATAGGCACTAGAGAGATTGCCTATGATGATGCTTTTAGCTTCTTTTTATCCAGTCAAAACTTCATCACAATTATTCGTGGGACTGTGGCAGATACAATGCCACCTCTATATTACTTATTATTAAGTTTAATGATCAGGATAAATCAAGATCTATGGTTTTTACGGTTATTGAATGTCCTCATCAATTTGTCTTCAATTTTCCTTTTATATCTACTAGCCAGAGATCTATTTGGAAAAAAAGTTGGATATATTTCCATTTTATTTGCTGTAATATCTCCTTTTTTAATTTATCACTCACAGGAATTAAGAATGTACGACCTGGTTTTATTTGGACAGGTTGGTTATTTATATTCATTATTTAAAATTATTAATTCAAAAAATAAACCCATTTACATAATTACATCTATTGTTTTTGGATTAATAGCCATTTATTCACACAACTTGGCTTTTGTGGGATTATTCGCGTGTAATTTTGTTTTCTTTTTAAATAAAAATAGAAAATATTTCATTACTTTGTGCTTAATACAGTTTGCTTTGATTATTATGTATATCCCTTGGGCAATTTATCTACCACAGCAAATTTTGAAGGTGCAAACAGCTTTTTGGACCGCAAAGCCAGGTTTGCTAGAGATAATTCAATCAGTTATTACGTTATTTGGATTTGCGCCATTAGCAAATTGGAAAATCTTTCTTATTTTGTTTGTTTTCTTTTTAAATTTAGTTCTTTTGTCACTTTGGTTAATTCGCTCTAAAGACGAAAAGCTATATGTCTTGTTTGCCATTTGTTTGGCTTCTCCAGTACTGCTAATAATTATTTCATATATCACAAGGCCAGTTTTTGTACCCAGAATTTTCATTTTTAGCACGTTTATTGCATTCATTCTTATGGCTACATTTATCGAAAATAATTGGAATAAATATTTCGGAAAAATTTCCCTTCTATTAATCTTGATATCCATATTAATTTCACTTCCAGAATTTTATTTTTTCGAATCATTTCCAAGGTCATCATTTCGAAAAGCAGTGAATTATATTGCCCAACAAAACATTGAACCTAAGATCGTTTTTCATGAAAACAAATTGAGCTTTTTTCCCATGCTGTTTTATGATTCAAATTTAACTCAATATTATCTTGCAGATCCACCCGGTAGCGAAAATGATACACTTTCTCAAGAGTCTCAAATAGCTTTGGGGTATATCGCAATTAATAATATGGATAATTTATTTTTTTACGACAAATTATTTTTTGTATCTTTTGCTCTAACAGAGATTGAGTATAAAAACCAGGGTTTGTCGGATCCCAATTTGATAATTTTGAGATCATTTTATGGTGAGGAAGAAGAAAGAACTTTGATTGGTGATATAAACGTTTACTATTTTGTGAAAGAATAATGAAAAAATCAGATTACATTTTTCTTTTTATTTTTGCTCTATTATGCCTTTCTATTAATTTTATATTTCAAAAAACGCCAGGTTATTTGGATTCTGAATATTATTTTCTTGGTGGAAAATATCTCTCCCAAGGGCAGCTTGAAGCTCCGTTTATCTGGAATTATTTAGATGACCCCAAAGTTCTACCGCATGATCTCTTTACATATTGGATGCCATTACCATCAGTATTTACCATGATCCCGATTTGGATTTTCAAGAATGATTCATTCATTATTGGAAGACTTTTATTTTGGTTTTTAGCAGCAGGGATTTCACCATTAACTGCATTAATAAGTTATTCTGTAAACAAGAATAAATTTTCTGCATATTTATCAGCTTTATTGTCTATCTTCTGTGGATATTATTTTAAATTCCTGACTATCCCAGAGAGTGTAACGATTTATATTTTTTTTGGGGCAGTCTTCTTTTTTTTATTTAATAAATTACTTGAATCAAATGGTAACAAAGAAAAATTATTCGCTTCAGCAATTTTAGGAATATTAGCAGGTGTTTTACATTTATCGCGAGTGGATGGGATCATCTTCTTCGGAATATTTATTATTTATGTTTTTACTGCCGGTATAATCTCCATAAAACAAAAAAAAGACACATTTCTTAATTTAATATTACGATCAATTGTGTTTATTACTTGTTATTTATTAATTACATGCTGTTGGTATATAAGAAATTTAGAGCTTTATTACGGACTATTTTCTCCTGCGAGTTCGAGAGTGATTTGGATAGCAAATTATGACGATACATATTTATTTCCATCTTCTCATTTGACATTTGAGTATTGGATTCAAAACGGATTTCCTGTTAAAGGTATGCAAATTTGGAATGCTTTCAAGAATAATATTGGAAGTTTCTTGGCTGTTCAACTAGGGATTATTGGCATTCCACTCTTTTTCTTCTCTTCTCGGAATAATTTAGGGAAACGAATTTTTAAGATCCCGATATTCTATTTTGTTATTATTTTTTTGTTAATGACTTTTGTTTTCTCGGAATCCGGAAGTCGGGGTGGTTATTTACATTCAATGGCTGCTATTCAAATTTACTTTTGGATATTAATTTCTGATGGACTGTCACGATTCATAAAATGGGGAATGGAAAAAAGAGATTGGAAATTAAAGCGTGCTCAAATAATGTTCGGGTCTGCGTTGATTGTCTTTTATTTTCTATTAACAATATTTATTTATCAAAGAGATGTAATTGGATCTTCAATCCAAACAACTTTATGGGATAAGGAAGCGAATGAATTTGTAAAGATTGAAAAACAAATTCAATTGAGAACTGTAGATAAGGATCAGGTTGTTATGATAAACGATCCGGTCGGATATCATCTGGCAACTGATCGATGGAGTATTGTCATTCCTTCAGCAAAATGGAATGACCTCAAAGTTTTGCTGGATAAATTTGATGTAAGATTTATTGTTATAGATCAAAACTTGCCTGTTCAAATGAAAAGCCAGGATCAATGGATCTCCCATTTGAATTTATCAGAAATTTACCGTGATCCTGGGGGAAAAATTCTTTATGAAATTCACTGATCTAAAAATTAGAATAACTAATGTTCACTACAAACGTATTTTTATACTTGCTTTTACCGTATTAATTACTCAATGCCTGTGGATATTGCTTAGTGACTCTCGATATAGAGTTGGTTTCCCTTTGGATGATGCATGGATCCATCAGACCTATGCAAGAAATTTCGTCGAAAATTTTCGTTGGGAATACAATTCTAATCAGATTTCTGGCGGATCAACATCACCATTATGGACCATTCTGTTGATGCCAGGATATCTATTTAAGGGCAATTTTTACTTGATTTGGACTTATTTCCTGGGCTTTTTGTTAACTGTAAGTTGTGCATATATATTTGAGGAAATTCTTTGCCGATTGACAAATAAAACCAATTCGTTTCCTTTTTATGGACTTTTGTTCATTTTGGAGTGGCATATTTTGTGGGGGGCGAATTCTGGTATGGAAACCATTCTATTTATTTTTGTCATATTACTAACAACTCATTTAATAATAAATGACAAGATTTATAGCTTTATATTTGCCATCTTAATGGGAATTTTAATTTGGGTTCGGCCAGATGGAATTACGCTTATTGTGCTTCCTTTTTTTGCATTTATTCAAGATTTGTGTGTAAATCGTACAATTAATAAAAAGATATTTGTACCAGTAATTGTTTTTGGCTTAAGTGTGGTTGTGTATTTTGGATTTAATAAATTAGTTTCTGGTTCTTTTTTCCCGAATACCTTTTACGCAAAACAAACAGAGTATTCTATTCTTTAT
>PHBS01000003.1 GCA_002841995.1 Chloroflexi bacterium HGW-Chloroflexi-8 | reverse complement strand
TACGTTGGCAAACGTGCCACTGGAACGCAAGCAGGCGACTATCTGGTGAGTGGTCCCGGCTGGAATGGACAGTTGCCGAGTGGTATGACGCAAATATCCTCGCCAAACAATTCGGTGCTTGTTTTCGGACGCGTGCTCGTGGAAAGCGACAGCGACTTATCGACTGCTTACGCTCTTGCAAAGCAGATCCAGCTCACATCACTCAGCAGATGGAAATCCGACCGGCCTGCGCTATGAAAGGATATAGAACATAATTGCAGACGCTCGTTCATTGTCGCAATGAGTCACCAGCGAAGATTGTAAAAGCATGAAATATGCAATTACCTGACTATTGGCTGACACGCCCCGATGCACCTCTCGACGAAAAAACACGGGATACTTTTGATGAGCTGCTCCAGGCAACCCTGCAGATCAGCGGGTGCCCAACCATCCAGTACACCTTGTCCCAACCGAAGTGGCAGTTCCTGTGTTATATTGCCGATCAGGGAGACATGGCTTTACACGGTTCAGGCAACCCCGATATTGCCCGCTTTGAACCGCGTCAGTCGAATGACCTGAACGATTTCGGCAATCAGAAAGCAGTCTATGCCGCCTCGGACGGTCTTTGGGCTATGTTCTTTGCTATCGTCGACCGCGACCGCGTGCGTTCGATCACCAATGCTTGCGTTCGTCTGGCTGAACCAACTGGCACGCTGCATGGTCCGTATTATGTGTTCTCGGTCAGTCAGACTGCGCTAACAAACCAGCCCTGGCGCACAGGCACCGTCTATCTCCTGCCACGCAAACCCTTTACCTCACAAGCTCCTATGCCGTTTGGTGAAAACCAGGTTCACATTGCCCAGCTCGCCAGCTTCGAGCCGGTTCAACCGTTGGCGAAATTGACCGTCACGCCTGAGGATTTTCCCTTTCTAACGCAAATCCGCGGGCATGACGATGAGCGTCTGCAGGAATATGCCAGCGCGCTTCAAACCGGTGCGCCTTGGCCGGCAGATTGAGACAAAGCCGGCAACCAGCATCAACCTAACCTGGAGGGTACATATAAAATGAACGACGAACAGGCAGACAATCTTCGAACATTACTGAACAGCCGCAACACAGCGGCGTTGGGTACGCTGCATTCCGGTGCACCGTATGTGTCAATGGTGCCCTTCGCAATTTTGAAGGATGTTCCCGCGTTCATAATCCACGTCAGCCGCTTGGCCGCCCATACTCAGGATATGCTAGTGGATCCGCGCGTCAGTCTGTTGATCAGTGGGATCGAACAAGCCGGATTGTCACCGCTGGCAATTCCCCGGATCACACTTCTTGGAACAGCGTACCAGCTTGCTCTTGATGCGCCGGAATATCCCACAGCCCGGAAGACGTACCTGACACGTTTTCCAGATGCGGCATCGCTTTTTTCCCTGGGTGACTTCTCACTGTTTATGATTTCGCCCAAGGAAGCCCGCTGGATTGCCGGATTCGCCCAGGCACGTTCGCTCACACTGGCGACTTTTGCTCGGGTGATCAAGGATAATCAGGACTGACACCGACCCGAGAACCCGCTGATAACGCAGATCGTTTGGCAGCAAATATGCGCTATTTCATCTTTATCATCACCTTGATATTTTCCGTATCTTTAATAGCTTGTGGAGGTCAGATGGATGATCTCATCAGAAACGATGCCACACCTATCATACGCACCGACTTTACAGATAATGCAACCTGGAAAAAGATAAAACGGGAGGTTGTGGCGAAAAATTTCATGGGGTTTTCTGCCAATGTTCACTTCTTCGACGATCCGCAATATGACGGGGTAAGCGGACAAGGATTATTGCAGAGCTTTCCCGATCTGGATGCGTATGGCTGCATTTTTGTGGCAGACGCAATGGCAATGACCGCTGAGGAACATCCTGTTTTGGTTCTGGATCCGTTCAATCCGGAAGGGAAGACCTTTCGCGTTATTCCATCCGAGGTATGGGCAGTGGAAAATAACTTATCCCTTGCAAACATGGACTACAACGAGTTCGCCGATGCAGCCGACCCGGATGGCATTTTCCGCGGTTTCAAATAACAGCTGGTCAACCAGGCATTCTTAGGCAAACAATCCAACCATCAATATGGACGGCATTCTTTTTCAAAAATTTCACAGTGAAGTATTAGAAGCACTGACCTTTCTGGATAATGCGGAACGCGATAAAGCCGTTCAACGGGATCGCGGTTTGCAACTCACGCATCTTGGGGTCACTTTTCCAAAACTAAGAGGCCATGTCAAGCAAGGGTTCTCTTTTTACCATCTGCCAGAAGAGCAGGTGCTAGAAGTATGGGATGCACTCTGGAAAACTTCGCCGTATGGGGATGTCCTTTTCGCTGGCCTTGCGTATTACACACCAATTGTAAGGAAGAAGGTCAGCTCCGGTCTTTTGCCAGTTGTTCGCCAATGGAGTGACCGGGTCGATAACTGGTGTCATCGTGATGGATTAAGTGAAATTTATTCGAGTATTCTTGAAAGCAATTGTGCTGAGGCCTATCCAAAAATTGAATCCTGGAATTTGGCTGATAATGAATGGCTTCGACGCATTTCTCTGGTGAGTCTTGTTCATTACAGGGACAAGAATGCAATTTTCCTACCCTTAAACCAGGTCTTACCACTCGTTTCAAATTGCATTCAGGACCAACGAACCTATGTTCAAGCAGCAGTTGGTTGGGTTTTGCGCGAGATGGGACGTGTTTATGAAGCCGAGATTATAAAATTCCTGGAAACTCATTGCGATAAAATGGGTACGCAAGCTTTTTCCTGGACTATCGAACGATTGAACCCTGAAAAACGTACCCGAATATGTACCCTGCGAAAGGCTCGAGTTGACTGATAGAGTCAGTTCTTTGGATTTCCAAGCAGCCCAACAAAGCTTTCACCAGACAAGTGAGTGATATTCCACACTTTCGGAGAAGCGTCCCTAAGAGCTGGATCCTGCGTCCTTTATAGTTGTTCACCCAATCTCGCCTATGCCTGTGAAGGTAACCGCTAGAATGAATCTCTCACATCTGTCACGTGGACCGAGCCGATATACAAATTTAAGTGGATGCCAATATTGTTCGGTTAGCGGCAAAAACTAATTCAAGTAAATTCCTTCAAAAAGCATTCTACTGGCAGGGAGAATGCTTTTTGGATTCATTTTAGTGACCACCCCCTTGACTGAGTTGATAAAATATGAATTATGGACAAAGTAACTCCTAAAAACAACAATTCTGGCGAAGACTACATTGCTTCAATTAATGACGAGCAAACAGTAAAGGATTCCCTTGTGCTGGTTGAAATGATGCAGCGAATAAGCGGACACAATCCAAAGAAGTGGAATGTAGGCACGATTGGGTTTGATAGCTACCATTACAAATACGACAGCGGGCGTGAGGGAGACAGTCTTGTAATTGGTTTTTATCCAAGAAAAGGAAAGATAACCATCTATCTGATGGACGGCACGGCACGCCACTCTGAATTACTGGCTCAGTTAGGTAAACATTCAACTACTGGGTATTGTGTTTATATCAAGCGGCTTAGTGATATAAATCTGCCAATCCTTGAAGAAATCGTACAACGGTCGCATAAGTTTATAAAGTCCCAAAAAGGGCATATTAACCGAATCTTATGGCAAACTGAAAAATAAGCTCTTGTGCAAACATTCTGTCAAGTTTGAAATACGCGGGGTAACTCAATTAAATAGCCTGATCATTGACATTATTCATCGAGTTGTTTTCGTTTTTAGTCATTGGTAGCATTGAAAATAGGTTATTGAAATGCGACAACCATGCCATAGCAGGATTGGAAGAGTTTTACCGATACACAAGGTCAGACAACAAAGTGAGCACAAAATGCTGGTAACTGCTGCGTAAATGCGTACATCGATTTTGAGCTGATTGGATTCCCTGGAAAAAAACGATAAATAAGATTAAGCATCCCAATAAAAGGCAGAAAAATCGTCCTCTATCAAATCTGCATTGTGGTCAAAATCCTCCAGGAGAAAATGAAATGGTAAATATATGCCAACAATCAGAAAATGTTTTGGGTAGTATTAATTCAAGTGGACAGCGCGTGAATCAGGTGTCACTTGGTGCCAGGGTGATGAAAATCTCCTGCTTTCTCATCCAAACGAATTGGTCGGAATACATTTCGACCGGTGGGATTTGATATTGTTAATCAAAAAAAACGTCTAAAAAACCACCCTCTTATTTAATTGATTATTTGCAGAAGCGGGTTTTCCTGTTAGATATAAAGGAAGGATTACATCATGAGAAAAGAAAACTTAAGCAATGATGAAGTCGTGATCCGACAGCTCGAAGAACAAGAGTGTCAGGCAGTTCTCAAACAAGATGTGTCCACACTAGAGCGCTTGTGGTCGGAAGAATTTATTGTAAACAATCCACAAAACAAAATATCGACGAGCCGGGGAAATGTTTTGGCGCTGATCAAACAAGGGTTGATCGGCTATACAGCATTCGAGCGGAGAATTGAGTCGATCCGAATCAATGCTGACATCGCTATTGTTATGGGTGCTGAGTTAGTAGAGCCAATCGGGGACGCACCACGTGCAGGAATGACTGTTGAACGGCGGTTCACAAATATTTGGAGGAAACAAGGTACAGAATGGCACATGATTGCACGTCATGCAAATGTTATCGCACCTATTCCAAACCATGATGCTGCATGATCCAATCAGTAAAACGGAACATAATAATTTCACTCATTTAAGTTATTACAAAAATATAATCGTGGGCAATATTTGTTCAAGATTGGCAAGTTGGTCGGTTTTCAACCATCAAATTGGATGGAATATGGTCAGTGCACCTAACATCACGCGTTTCAGACAATGGTTACACGTCGCTTAATTAAGACATTTTTCTGATTTTGAGTCTTTTTACAGGACAGCGGCAGATCCCCACATGCATCCACCACCCTTAACAACAGCCTTTTAAAGTTTATCCTTAAATCTCCTCCATAGAATGAGTTAACTATACGGTTATCCGTCTAGACCGGTGCTTCAAACCCAGAATAAAAATATATTTGATACAAAGCACCTTCCAAAAATGGGGGCACTCATTTTTCATATTTGCACCAAACTTGTGGTGAAGACTTCAATCTATCCAGCGCTCAATCAAGCCGGAGGCATTGTTTTATAAAACAAAACATCCCAACACAACCTGTGAACATGGGTTTTCTTGGTGCTGTAGGAATGAGGGTTCGGGTGGAATTCATGATGACTCTACGTGATGTGTTTTCTTGATTTAGGGAGGGATTACACAGTATGGAGTAATTCATTATGATTTAATGTATATATATGGTAGATATACACCAGAAATGAAGTGCAGTATCCGTTTGGATGATTAATAGATAGAATGGCAAGGCGTACAGCTAAGAAACAATGATAACAAACAAGCAAGCGGCACCTGAGACAAAAGGTGTTGCGTTGAAACTGAAAGCAGAGCTTGAACATTTCTCTGAAATAGTGATCATGGCAGAGCGCCATCTTCGAAGACGTATTGTGACTGATGAGCCTGGGGGTGTTTTATGTCCGATTCACGATCACAAAGAAATGCCGGGAATGGTTTCCATAGCCCAAGAAATGATCATTGACCAACAAAATAGAATAGGTAAGGAATCTTTTCAGTTATTGAGTTGGCCCAATGAAGAGAACACCAAGCACTGGTTTAAGCATATAGGAACGATACCAGCAATGGAAATCTTAGTCGATATCGCCAGGAAGTAAGTTTGCCTGCTTATAAATTCGAAAGGATCATATTATGGTTTCAATTTCTCAGAAGGAAAAAGCCGAACAGTTCTTAAATTATCATCATGATAAAGAAATACTGGTTCTGCTAAACTCGTGGGATGCCGGGAGTTCCAAATTAATCGAAGCATGCGGCTATAAAGCAATCGCGACAACAAGCATGGGAATAGCTGCATCTTTAGGTTACCCTGACAATCAGGTAATTCAATTATCAGAAATGATAGAAACAATTTCAGGAATCGTAAATGGAGTAAAAGTTCCGGTAACAGTGGATATAGAAGCCGGATATGGAAATGACATAAATGAAATCATTGATTCAGTTAGCAAGATAATTGCTACAGGAATTGTTGGGATAAATATTGAAGACAGTATCGACTTAAATCCAACCTTAATTGACGAGACAGAATTTTCTGAAAGAATATCAGCAATCCGTGAGTTATCAAATTCACTGGGTTTTCATTTAGTGATTAATGCCAGAACCGATTCGTTTTACGTTTCGTCAGGCTCGCCACAAGATCATTTACGTGAATCAATTAAGCGAGGCAATAAATACCGGGAAGCTGGAGCCGATTGCATATTTATCCAACCTGTATGGGAAAAAGAAATGATTTCAACGTTGGCAAGAGAAATTAATGCTCCAATAAATATTCTTTCAAACCCTACAATGGGGGAAGGATTACCCCTATCGATAAGTGAACTACAGGATTTAGGTGTTGCCCGTGTAAGTCTTGGTTCAAGCTTAATGAAAGCTACCTTAGCTCTCATTAAAAAAGTTGCTGATGAACTTTCAAAAACAGGGACTTACAATATTTTGTTAGACGCCTTAACCCCGCGTCCTGACGCTGTAATGGCCTATAAAATGGCAATAGGAATGAAGGATATCCGTTAACAAAGGATGAGCTGGTGTATGCAACTTAACAATGCTTGCAGCGGTTCTTGGGAGTCTGCGCAATTAATAAGCATCTTTCTTCACAGTGTCTTTCCTGTTCCCAACCAGAATCCGCGCTTGTCCACAATCCGCTAACCTACGGCATTTGAAAACCACCTTCACCCCCGCGTACTGAGTTGTATGTACAGGTATAAATCCAGACTGGTGCGATTCACCCAGGACAAAAAATATAATATGAAATGAAATCAAAAAATGGAAGGTTTTTTGCCTAACATGTGAGTAAAACTTCGATTGAAACAGCTCTCATTTAAACTGGAAAACGTTTGTTAAGAAACAAATTATTCCGTTTTCACCATTGAACATTGGTATTCTCGGTGTATAAGGAATAATGCTTCAAACAAATGGCATCGCAAACCTCGACGAAGAGCGATCTTGATTTTAGGGAAGATAAATGTAAGTTTTTAAAAGGCGCACCTATAAAATTTTTTTTAATTGAGATGCAATCGATTGTTGAAATAATCAAGTTTTATACGCTTCTTCTGATTGGTTATACGTCATAATTGCTGCGAATAAAGAGTCCGTATAATTAATAGATTGTCAGTTTCTTATAAAAGCAAATCAAGACTGCAGATTCATTGACCAAAAGGCTTGTGTTTGAAACAAAGATTTGAAAGAAGAACAATGAAACTTTTTTATCGCGGCAATAAATTGAGCAATTTTGGTCAAGCAACATAGGTTATTCTGAATACAATGAACTCATGGAGACGAAAAACCGTACAACCACTGACAAACTGGCTGACCTGGTTGGCAAACGTCTGGATGAGATAAAGGGTGGTGATGCACTTGCCCGGGATGCGCACTACAGCCGTTTTTACTTCCAACGTATGTTTCGCCAATTAACAGGTGAGAGTCCGAGCAATTGCCGGCGAAGGCACAGGCTCGAACGTGCTGCCTATCATCTTCTGCAGAATGATCGCGCGGTCACAGAGCTCGCCTTTGAATCAGGCTTTGACTCACTTGAAGGTTTCTCACGCGCCTTTCGAAAAGTCGCGGGTGTTCCTCCCAGCCACTTTCGGAACGCTCATCCGCCAAATTGGTTTTTCTCCACTCCAAATGATATCCACTATGATCCTGTTGTGGGGGCGGCAATCCGTTTCACACGGCAGATGGAAAAAGGAGACACAATGGACCTTACTGATATATTCATAAAACATGATCTGTGGTTGACACGCCGATTCTTGGAGAAAGCGCAATCTCTCCAGGATGCCCAGCTTGATGAGCCACTCGAAGGGATCGGTAATCCCCTTTCTTACCTCAGCGAAGTAAAGACTCTGCGTGAATTGCTAAATCGCCTCGTCTTTACTAAGGAGGTATGGATGGATACTGTTCACGGAAGCCCTGCGACAATGAACCCGGACAAATCCATCACAGGCATGCTCAAACGCCTTGATTCTGCCTTCGTTGAATTTGCATCCCTGGTTGACAAGGTTCGTGACGAAAATTTGTGGAATGCCAGTTTTATCGATATGGTCTGCAAACCACCTGAGACCTTCACCTATACCGGTATGATTGCCCATGTAATCACCTTTTCGGCTTACCGCCGGACAGTGGTGATCGAGGCTTTCGAACATTTTGGCATTGAGGACTTTGGCAGCGGTGACCCGATTGAATGGCAACGCGCACTTGCCTCATAAATGCGATAATCCGATTAGAAACCACTCTTCCAAGGAGTGGTTTCTTGTTTTAACTACAAAAAGAATTTCTTTTTAGTTGGTTGAAATTGGTTCGTGATTATTTGGCAGATGATATTGGCCGGTCAATAGCAACGATATGGTTGTATGCAAAATTTATTCTACCTGGCAGCAACATTATTTCAGGCACTAGTCTTGAACAATCTACAAACAAAAAAAAACGTGCATCAGATGGCTGAGACCCTGTGCATTTTTTGAAAATTGTTCCTAAACTCTTATGGGTTTCCATTGCTATGCCTTTTTCTCTCCAGCCGCTGCTAATGCAAACCGTTACATCTTTACCCTCACATCTGCCGCGTGGGTTTCGTTGGAAAAGTTCCCTGAAAGGGTATGTCATTTGGACACCTAGATATAGGTACTATTTTGAAAGCTTAGAATAGAAATAAGCAGCCCACTTTCCAAAGATGGAAGGCTCTTTTTCATTATATTTGGAGCATATCAGGAATCATGGTATTCATTCACAGAGCACTGGAGAGATCGATATGTTCATCCTAAGCACTTCTGGCAAACGATTATTTGAATCCCTTCTTCCTTTACCAGGCTTAGACTTGAGTCATCGCAATCTTGACACTGACAAAACAATCTTTTTTGCAATCATGGTAATAAAAACCGAGACGAACAGCGCCACAACAAGTACCCATATCAACGTAATAGGTAGTCCAAATCCCAAAAGGACCGAGTCTACACTCATGACCAGATAGACCATTCCGGTGAAGAACGTGAATAGGAAAGAGGCAATAGCAATAATCAGAGCAGCTGCCTGTTTCCTTAAGCCAATCACCAAACCAATGAGCGAAAAGACCGCCGTAATCGCTGGAATAGCAATTACAGCTGCCGAATTGAGTTTAATCGCTATCAGATAGACGATCGGTGTACTCAATACCTCTCTATTAGTGACAAATTTTAGGGTTTCAGTCCCTGGCTGGCACATGCCAGGAGAAAACGAAGCCGGAGATTCGATAAACACCGAAGCCATCTTGTGGGAGCAAGTATCCACATCCATCACGGCATGACTTAATCCTGGTGCGCTGACATATACAGCATTTTGTAAACGGGAAGCTGTTTGCTGGCTGATTGTAGCAGATGTGACCGCATCATACTCGCCGCTTAAGATTAGTGCTGGGACAGCATTCGAGACAGGCTCACGGAAGGACGCATCCACAGGCTTGGCACCCCAAGCTTTGCAGATGTATGGGTCGGATGGAGTGGGGAGAAAATTTTCCAAACCCGCATATTGTTGAGCTACTACCTGCTGGCGATCAATATCATTAAAGGGATATTCCTCCGCACATTCAACAGCGTAATAAATACCAAGCGGTGTATTGAATAAGGATGCAAATCCATTCTGCGCTAACGGTGTGATCACGCTCATATTTCCAGCATAGATCTCTTCAATCACAAATGGTACAAAAGGAAGGAGGCGAGGATCCCGTAGAGCGTTGAAAACACCCAGAACAAGGTCGTCACCTGTCAGTTGTACCGTGACAGGTTCGCCTGTGCGTGGGTGATTTATATCAACACTGATAGGATTTTCATTGGCACGGGCAATCACTTCATAAAAATGGCTTTCAATATTTGGATAGACTTGAAAACAATCTGTGTTGTCACCACAGGCAGCAAATAATTGCTCCAAAACCTGAGCCAACGATGGAACCCGAGCTTCGATGAAATTCACTGAAGGGTCATAGACTGAATCCAGCACCAAGCTCCGCAAGCTTTCGGTATACAGACGCGCAAATGTCAAACCGATGCGCGCAGCATAGGAAGATCCGACAAAGTTCCACTGCTCGATACCCAACATAGTCCGCAGGTCTTCCAGATCGGCGACACTTTCGAGTGTGTTATATGCGTTCAAGTCAATGCCCTTTGCATGCAATCCATCACGACACGTCAGTGCGGCTTGCACTTCGTAAGCTATCTCATCTTCACGCCGCAGAACACGAGTCAGGTTTTCAAACATTGCCATGCTCAGGTCAGGACAGTTGAGGTACGGCTCTGACCAACGCGTGCCGCGTTGTTCGAGTAAGATGATATCGCGTGTCGCAAGAAAGTTAAAATTGTATGCAAGATGCCGCCAAGCGCCGAATGCACCCAGTCCAGGTCCACCAGAGGATGTATAGATGATCGGGTCAGGGCTTGGATTCGGGTTCGGGCTATGAATTACAGCGAAGGGTAGAGTGATGTTTCGACCTGTTGTCTGGAGCCGGTTTTCAGGGACGCTCAACTCCCCGCAGGTTACATCCAGATCGGTTGGAAAATCAAACGGACAAGCTGTCGCTTCTAACATCATGTCGGTTGTGACTGCAAAAACAGGCCGGATCGACGCTAGAAGGACAATCAAAACAGAAATGGATATAAGTCTGCGCATAAGGTCATCCAGTTCATGGGATTGGGACGCAAGGGAAAATCATGAGTTTACCCATGAAGAAATCACCATTTTAAGTGCCGAGGACATCTCCGACAATCCACCGTTGACAACGATGGAAAAACCAAGCGAATGTTGATGTGAAAGAGCTGCTATGGCAAAAAATGTACCGGTGGAACCGGCATGCAAACTGAATAAGCCTAAAGATTCCATTCCGCGCAAATAGTTGACACCCCATCCCGCCCCAACGCCGGGTTTGCCATGATTGAAAAGTGGTGCAAACGATGAGAGCTGGTCCCGAAGTATATCCAATTGCATTTGTAAAAAACGGGCGTACTCAGGCATCGAAATACACATATCACCAGCCGGTACAAGGCAGGCCGGAATAAGATTTTCCTTCGGTGAATGTGGAAGGAAAACCCCACCTTCATCGAGGATATGCCCCCAAGGTTGGTCGGGAGAGATTCGGGCGGGATGTTCATAACCCACATAGCCACGGAAGTTGAACGGATGAAACAACCGATCCTGTATCAATTCGCTCCACATCTGCCCGCTTACACGTTCCGCCATTGCTGCCGCTAAGCTGCACCCCGCATTGGAATACATTACCTTTTCTCCTGGGCGACCCAAGATAGGGCAGGATGTCATGAGAAAATTAGCAAAATGTTGGATATGACTCGTAATTGAAAGGAAGTCAAAATCGGGCAGGATGAAGTCTGGTTCATCTGTATCCGTATAAGGTGGAATTCCCGATGTATGGCTAAGTAGCATTTCCAAAGTTATTTGGTGGTATTCCGGGAGTATGGTTCTCGCCAATTCAGTAAAGACAGCAGCAGGCGTCAAATCCCAACTCAGAATCCCTTGTTCAACCAGCATGGCACAGACCGTTGCGGTCATGGCTTTGGCGTTTGAACCAATCTGGAACAAATCTGTCAGTTCGACAGATTCAATTCGATTCGCCTGACGGACGCCTATAGCACCGGCAGCAAGAATTGAACGGGAATCGGTTACGATGGCGGCAAGTGCGGGGGTTCGCAATTCAGTCCGGAGTTGATCCAAAAGAAGATTGAAATCGGTCATATTATTCCATGCAAATATCGAAATTCGAATTTGGTAAAGAAAACATAGCGTTGAGGATGTGTTTTCAGTTTTGACCAGTGAAGTTAATTGTTTTCTGCCTTGAATTTCAAGTTTTTAAGCGAAGCTTCGAGTGAACTTTCCAAAAACCGAGGATTGAAAAAGATCATCAAACGCGTCAACCAGCCCGAAAGGGACTCTTCTGTGATCACGTGTGTGGTTTCTCCACGTGCTTCGAACATCCAATTGTGGATGGCTAACATGCCAAGCGAGAGACCTGACCAACCGATTTGCGTATGCGGTTTTACTGTATGTAACGTAGAAACGATATTCAAGCCCTTCGCCTTCCAGCGAAAGATTGTGCCAGCCTCAAGCACACCTTCGAGTTTTGCCGAAGTGATATCAGGCTGCCATTTGTTCCAGTGCTCAATGTCAGTTTGTATTTGCCAAACTTTTTCCACAGGAGCGTTTATGATGATTTCTTTTCGTGAAAAAGCAGGTGCAGTGGTGTCAATGTCCATTATTGCCTCCAGATAATTATGAGAATTTTATTGAGGATGTAAATAAATCCAAAGGCTACTGTCAGGGTGATATTACCAGTATTGTACAGTGCCCAGCATGTCAAACCAAAGATAATCAATTCCAAAAGAAGAAGCCAAGGTTCACCAAGCTGCATGGAAGATTTCGGTGCGAGGAAGATTCCCCATATGATGGCGATCAGGATAGGACTGCCAATTCCGAGCAGAAATTTCATCAACTTACCGTTACCACCAGTTTTAAAACCCCAATAACTAAAGATTACAAGTATGCACAACTCAAGCAAGAAGCGAAGACCAAGATTTAGTAATTTGAGTATCTCCATAAGTTATTTCCTTAAAAATCAATTACCGTCCATGTATGTTAAGGTATAAAAATCTTTTTTCTAAAGCCAAAGACAATGAGCCAACTTGCCATTCCATTAAAGAAGCCGGTCGCGGTAGACAGGATCAAACCTGGCAAATTGGTGAACAAGGCGGTGAATCTGGATAGCGGGGTGAAATAGATGGCTATGGCGATGGATATCAAGGCACAAATCAAAATTGGTAATGGAGATCCGATTTTGAGACGCGCAGGAATTATGAAGCCGAACATTCCCAATGTGCCAATCATCCAGAATCCCAAAACCCACAGCATATGCGCAAAACGGACATACGGGTCAATTCGCCAAAGTACAAGATAAAACCCGGTGACAACTATAATTACCACTGCCGGGAAAACTAAAAAAAAGTCACACATTTTTTGAATCTTGTGTTTGCCCAATTGCTGGATTAAAGCTGGAAAAAGTTCAGGCGTTCTCTTTAATAAGATTTTCATCATTTTTCCTGAATTTTCTCATTCGCTTCTTACTCTACAGATAGGATTTGTAAATTCCGCGTTGTGAAAATGGAACTGCGTCCTCAACAGGGAGAATTGGTTAGGTAGTTCACCATGCAGGAGGGCGTCCACGTTAGCTTCGTTGCTGAGGGAAAGTTCCTGAAACCGCGAGTTCAGCTCCGGGACCATTTTGCTGCTTAGATGGATGAAGTAGTGTGTAGAGACAGAGATTTTTCGCTCTGTGGCAAGATTCCTGATGAATTGATTGATATCGGATTTCCCCCTTTCTTATGGGTATTCTGCAACCATTCCCGGTTTCAGTTCGGTGCTATGGTAAAGAAAGTACTCGCTCGTAAAAGGATTGCAAGTTTTTTCTATACACCATGAGTATTGTCCGACGCAAATTTAGCCTCAAATTTGTTCAAGAGTTTTTTCCCTGGATTGGTTATGTCATTTCTCGAACCGATTTTCTTTAAAAACATAGAAATATTTTAATATTTAAGCGCATGTGGAGCAAATTGACTGTATAAGATTAGCAATCAGGGTTTTAGACAAATGGGTGACAAAACGTGACAAAACATTGTTTAGCAGCTTTGCCAAACCAAGAGATATGTGAAATAGCAGCTAATAATGGAATAATCAAAGAAATTTAAAGTGTTTATTCTCCCCTATATCGTTTATGCCACAGACGGAATTTGCCTGATCAAAAAATGGAGGTCCATCCGGTCTTTCAAATCAATGCACGGTACAAGTTTCCGTCTGCGTAATGGGTGCTCGCACTGGTCATATTGGTTGTTGTCAGCTTTCTCAATCTCTGGAATCTCAATTTATTCTTTCGCCCTGGTGATATGAATACCCTGGCGGAAGGACTTTGTTGGCAGACTATTCCGGCAAGAAAGCCACGGGTAAAAATTACCGGTACCTTGAGCCTATCGAGTACACTTGGTACCGTCATCTTCATGGCGTTCAAGGTGAAAAAGGCACATGCAAAATTCAATTTTCATCACGCCTTAGGCCACCCTGTATTCAGCGATAAACGCGTTTATGGAAGAAAGCATTTTCCGAATTGGGATCGTCTCGCTGCTTCATGGGTAAGTAGCCGTGGCGGTAATCCTGGTGATTTACGGCCTTCTTTTTGGTATCCTGCATTACTTCGGCATGCCAAACGGCATGATTGGCTTTGTGCTGGAGGGTTATCTTGGCTGGTTGCTGGTTGAGTCATCTCTGCGAACAAGAGCAATAATTGGCTGGTTGGCAGTGGCAGTACCTGGTCGTTTTTAGCCTTCACCTGAAGATGTATACCAGTCCTGAGAGTGACCCGAAAGCTGAAATGACCTTGGGAATCCTTTGTACTACCGGAGGAATATTTCCTGTGAACTCCACCTTTGTTATGAACGTACAACTTTTTGGGGTTTGAGAACTAGTAGAACACATTGATTTTATGTATACTCCTCAAAAATGTTTGATATCACTCTACTACCTTTATCGGTGGTGGCAGATCGTTTTGTTCACTAAATAAGGAGTCATACCATGTCATTTCAAGCTTATCTCGATAACATCGAAGAAAAAACCGGAAAAACCCCCAATGATTTTATTGCGATGGCAAAAGAAAAAGGATTTGACAACCCAAAGACAAAAGCAGGGGAAATCGTTGCATGGCTTAAAGAAGATTACGGTCTGGGTCGTGGTCATGCAATGGCAATTGTTTACATCATCAAGAATGGTGCAGAAATCGGGGACAAACATGTCGGGTCTGATGGAGTCCATCATGATGAGTCGAATGTTCTGAAGTTGGATGGGAAAAAGAAATAATCGCGTTGGCTGCCGAACCCTCAGATGGATGAAGTGTCTCCACCCCTCCCAGGCAATCACGGACTTCTTTTTCGTTCAATTCAGCTTTCATTTCTTCGACTCCCCGATGACCGTATAATCAAAAACCTCACCGATCTTCACACCAAACACGTCGGCGATTCGGAAAGCCATCTCCAACGACGGTGAGTATTTGCCCGCTTCGATCGCAATGATGGTTTGCCGGGACACGCCGGCTTTTTCTGCCAGTTCCTGTTGGGTCATCTCGTTTGCAAAAAAACGCAGCCGGCGGATGTTGTTGGTAATATCAAATTTCTTAGGCATGGCGGATACCTCTCCGGTAATAATACAGCTTGGCGAATCCTTCAATGATCATACCGAGGCTGAATGAAATAAACACCATATTGATCAGCATCACAGCTGAATTCCCCAGCAGTACCGCGATCAGAGCAGCAACAAAGCCAAATCCACTGACCATTATGCTGATTTGATTGGATTTCAATTCAATCAGTTTGTCCATCTCATCTTCGATCATTTCTGCCTGAATGGACTTATTGATTTCCTCATCAGCCAGATCTTCATTGCGTATTTTCTTGCCAACAGTTATTCCGATCGACATCAGAATGTGGAAGATGATCTGGAGTACGATGGTTGCAGCAATCCCGATACCGATAAAGACGAGGACAGTGCGTGCCCAAAACTTCAGATCGCCGGGAATCACTGCACCGGCTTGAACTTGGCCAAAGGCATATATGCAATAAGCCCCCAACACTAAAGCACTGGTTATCATCATCACAATGGTTCGTTTTTCCTGGTAAGACATGGTTAAATCTCCTATAGTTGATTAATTTATGATAGACATATAGTACATTACATTTTACTATATGTCAAGTATTTTTTACTTTTTGTAAGATATTTCATACCAGCAGTCATGAAAAATTCTCAAAAAGGTTTACTTTTCACTGGCCAAATCAGAATACGTTTACCCTAAAGCATTCTTTTCGATCATCCAAAGTACACCTTTTGGCCGTAAAACTCAGCTCATCATTTGAGGTTAGATAATCATTTAAAGGTGAAACGTCTGATTGAATTGGAAAGTATTTTTGGTTATTGTTGATAAACTTCTCTACATAACGAGTAATAAAATTCAATCAAAAGGGGTCTCCCACTTTCGAGGTATGGACATGCAAAAAAATCGTGTGTATTTATACAAATTCGCATCAATTTATCCAATGTACATTCAAAAAGCAGAAAACAAAAACCGGACTCAAGAAGAGGTTGACCGAATTATTTGTTGGTTAACAGGGTACACTCAAGCTGAATTACAAAACCAGATTGAACTGGGTAATGATCTTGAAACTTTTTTCGCTCAGGCACCAGTATTTAATCCAAATAGCTCATTGATCAAAGGCGTGGTGTGTGGGGTTCGGGTGGAAGAAATTGAGGACCCGTTGATGCAAAAAATACGGTATATGGACAAACTGATCGATGAACTCGCTAAAGGAAAATCAATGGAGAAGATTCTGCGAAGTTGAGTCATTATCCAATAAGCATTTACAACGAGTAGAAAAAATCTACTACTGTTGGTATGAGAAACAGTTTTCTACTTCAGAGGTTAATAATTTTCGTTTGCATAAAGAAATGTAAAAAATTAATGGATTTCAGATGTCCCATTTTTGATTGGAACTTTTCCGACTGTTCAACAAACTCATTTGAGGTTTATGTTATTAAAAAATTCAACCATATTTTTTTGGAAAGTTTTTCTTGCGGAATCAGTATTGATAGAAGAAATTTTTTATTTGTTTGATTAAGTAATTTTTCAAGCTATCCCATTTATCTTAAAAATTAAATAAAAAATTGTATATTTAATCGATTTTCCGGGAAAAAGTTTGTGAATGATTGCCCTTTAGGAATTTAGACAATTGGCTTTAATATACCTGAATATGCACTGGTGGAAAACTCCCCATTGATAACCATAATTAAAAAAATTGAAAATCAATTCATAACAAGAGGCTTTAACAATCAAGAAAATGTGATAAAAGAATATTGGAGAAAAAGATACGGTATAACAAATCATGGATATCAAGACAGAAATCAGAAATGCTTTGAACAAAGATCGAACCATCGACATCATTACCATCGGCGCAAAAACGGGGTTGCCCAGGAAGACAGAAATTTGGTTTACCAATGTAAATAGCCGCATCATCATCTGTGGAACACCAAACGCCAAAGGTGAAAAAGGTCATTACAGCCCACGGGACTGGTTAGCGAATCTCAGAGTTCACCCCGAATTTACTTTTTGTCTTAAAGAATCTATAAAAATTGAACTGCCTGCAAAAGCAGTGGAAATTGTTGATCCGGACGATCGCAGAGATTTGATGAGTGCTCCTGAAACGAAATGGTATCGGGATCAGGTTGGCTCAATCGATGATTTGGTAAATGGAAGTCCAATTGTGGAAGTATTCTTTAGAGACTTAATTTAAAAATTTTGATTTTCTGCAGATGTATATTGAGTCATCCAAATACAACCAATCCTGATCACAAGTCTGGTGTGCTTTCCGTCAAACATTTGTATAATTGTTCCAATTCATATTGACTTTGTGACGAAAAAACCAACTGGAGAGGGACATGAAAAGAATATCCCGAAGAGATTTTTTGCGCTACACCGGTTTCGGTTTGACTGGTCTTGCAGCCCAGCAGTTCCTGATTGCATGCGGCGGCAAACCTGAGGAGATCTCAGGTAGTATGGAAGCATCCAAGTCACCCTCAGCCACCAATGGCCTGCCAACTTCTGTTGCATCTGCCACGGATAGCATACCAACCTCTGTTGTATCAGCCACAGCAACGATTCGGAAGGATTATCCCTATCTTGTTGTTGCTCATGGTGAACAACCTGAAGAAATGGTTCGCCAGGGAATCAAAGCCCTGGGAGGGATGGAACGCTACATGAAGTCCGGTGCAGATGTGATTATCAAGCCTAATATTTGTGTAGGTTATAACGCCCCTGAATTTGCTTCCACCACAAATCCCTGGGTTGTTGGAGCACTGGTCAAACTTTGCCTGGAAGCAGGTGCCAAGCGTGTACGTGTAATGGATTACCCCTTTGGCGGAACAGCGGAGCAATGTTATCGCATCAGCGGAATCGAAGAGCAGGTGATAGCAGCTGGCGGCAGCATGGAAGTAATGCAGGCGATTAAATATGTAGAGATGGACATCCCAAATGCAGTTAGTTTGAAGAAGACCAAAGTCTATCAGGATATCCTGAATGCTGACCTGCTGATCAATGTGCCCATCGCCAAGGATCACAGCATGGCAAAATTGACCCTTGGAATGAAAAACCTGATGGGAGTCATTCGAAACCGAGAAGCCATCCACCCTTCTTTCGAAAGAAACCTGGTGGATTTGGCCACGCTGGTTCGTCCACATTTGACCATTATTGATGCCATACGCACACTGATGGATCATGGACCAACGGGTGGGGATTTGGATGACGTAAAAGTACAAAATACGCTGATCTTTTCTCCGGACATTGTGGCAGCGGATGCCTACGCCACCCGATTGTTCGATATGACCCCCGAGGATATTCGTTACATTCAAGCTGCCGCTGAACGCGGTTTAGGAATGGCCGACTTGAGCGGATTAAAGATAGAAGAGATCAGTGTCTGAAATCAAATTAGTCAATCGAAAATCCCGAAAAAAAATGTCGCGTAACTGGCAGATCACCAGAAAGACTCTGCAGGCCATTTCGCTGGTTGTATTTGTATTGACGCTGGTCTTTAGTAAGGATAGTGCTTTTCCTCCTATGCTTACGAGCAGCCTTGTGCATCTCAGTCCGCTGGCGATGCTTTCAAATTTATTCAGCAGCAAGTTCTTTTTAAGCGGTTCGCTACTTTCATTGGTGATACTTCTTTCGAGTCTGGTTGTTGGCCGGGCCTGGTGTGGCTGGCTGTGCCCGATGGGAACACTACTGGATGTTTTTAATTTTTCAAAACTTAGAATTCGCAAAAACCTCCCACAAGCTTTTCGAAAGATCAAATACATTTTGTTGATCGTCACCCTTGTTTCGGCCATTCTTGGCAACCTGACTTTGCTGGTTTTTGATCCCATCACAATCTTTATCCGTTCGATTACCCTGGTGATTTGGCCGCTCCTGGATAAAGGGGTGTTTTTTCTGGAGACTTTACTGATCAAGGTTCCCTTCCTAAGCGAACCAGTTTTTGCTTTGGATGCCTGGATGCGTCCGCGAATCTTCCCGATTGAATCATCGATTTACCAGTATGCCGCCTTGTTTGGCGTCTTTCTTATGGTCATCCTGCTCCTGAATCTCATTGCGGAACGTTTTTGGTGCCGCTATTTATGTCCCTTGGGAGCATTACTAGGACTAGGATCCAGACTATCTTTGATTCAGAGGCGGTTGAATTCCAATTGCGTGGAATGCGGATTGTGCGGTAAGGATTGTCCCACAGGAACCATCGATGTGAAAAATGGCTATCAAAGCGATCCCGCTGAATGCACTTTGTGTATGGATTGTGCCGGAACCTGTACCAAGAGCGCGTTCGCATTTACTCTAAAATGGGAGGCTGCTAAGAAACAGTCCTACGATCCGGGTCGACGGTTATTCATAAGCACGATTGGCGCTTCCGTGGTTGCTGTTGTGCTTCTAAGGATGGGCTGGATCAAAAAAACGGCCAACTCTTTTCTCCTGCTTCCACCGGGCGTTCAAGATGAGGATAAATTCTTATCCACCTGTGTGCGTTGTGGGATTTGTATACAGGTTTGCCCGACTCAGGCTATCCAGGCCGATCTCAGTTTATCGGGGATTGAAAGGATGGCCACACCCATTCTTGTTCCACGAAAAGGATATTGCGCCTATACCTGTAATATCTGTGGACAGAATTGTCCAGTCCAGGCAATTCCCACCCTGTCTTTGGAAGAAAAACGATTGACCAAGATCGGAACCGCCAGTATTAACCAATCGCGCTGTATTGCGTGGGGGGAGCATGGAAATTGCATTGTCTGTGAAGAGATGTGCCCACTGCCGCACAAGGCTATTTCACTGGAGCAGAAAATTTTTACCCAGGCTAGCGGTGATGCGGTGGAGGTATTATTACCGATTGTAGATGAGGATGCATGTATTGGCTGCGGCATCTGCGAGAACAAATGCCCGGTAGAAGGGGAAGCCGCGATCCGAGTCCAGTTGATTTAATTTTAATAGGCAAATGAGTCTATTTGAAATTTCAACCAGAGGATAAAAACAATCCGATGAAAAAAATTCATTGTTGATTTAAAGAAGTTTTTCGATGACCACTGATCTGCCACGGTTTGTATTTACTACCCTTTCTGAATCTTCTCTCGTTCCTGATCCCAAAGTTTTGCAAACCGCTCAAAAACATCAGCAATGATTTCCAGATCGCTTTCAGGGTAACTTGAAATCAATTCGTCTTGTGCCTTTCTTGCAGAAGCAAACCATGATGCCATTTTCTCTGAGGAAGATTTTTCAGGCGTAATCAGGGTCCCCCGGCGATCATTGGGATTAGGTCGGCGTACAATTAAGCCTGCCTTTTCGAGCCTATCCAGCATTGCCGTCGTTGCACCAGAAGTGAGACCCGTTTGCCTGGCGAGTTCAGAGGGTGTGGAAACTCCTTTTTGGAAGAGAAGCCTGAGACACTCCATATCGGTTGCATTAAGACCAGCCCACTCGTTCATTGCATTTCGGAACTGGGTCAAATTTACCCCATAATCCCTGATGGCCATCAAAGCTCGTAACTTCAAATCTGACATGGTTGTTTCTGTCATATATACATCCTCTTGACATTATCTCGATAATAAAGTATCTTCATTATAAAGGTATTTTGATAACTACGCAAGGTATCAAAATAAAAAATCAGAAAGGAGATTTCTATGAACACAAAGATTGAAACAAAAAATAACACCAAGAAATCCGGTGAAGGATTTACAGCTGAAGAAAAAGCTGCCATGAAAGCTCGCACGCTAGAGTTGAAGTTAGAAGCGCGTGCGAACAAGGACAGGGCGGTTGGAGAGAGCGCTGTACTAACAGCGATTTCACAAATGAAGATAGATGATCGCGTCATGGCGCAAAAGCTACATGAAATTATTACAACCAACGCACCAGCCCTGATGCCCAAAACCTGGTATGGGATGCCCGCTTATGCCAATCCGGATGGCAAGGTAATCTGCTTCTTTCAGGCTGCTGGTAAGTTCAACGTACGCTATGCGACCTTTGGCTTCCAGCCGGATGCAAACCTTGACGAAGGCAATATGTGGGCCACCTCTTTTGCACTATTAAAGTTGACAGCCTTTGAAGAAGCAAAGATCATCGCACTCGTGAAAAAAGCGGTTCGTTGAAAGCTCATCAGAAGTATCGGATCCTTAAGAATAACCCGTTCGATTGAGCATGCAACTGACTGGCAGGATTCTGCGGAATTTTCGATCGTTTTCCTAAATTCAAGCAGAATCCTGCTTCCTTGCCAGATCTCAAGCATCCTCTCATCCAGAACCCCGCTCGTCTGAACTTTGTGGACAATGTCGCAATCCTTGAAGATCATAAATCAAATCAGAGGTTGATTGATGGGATTGAAATCTTATCTTCCTTTCAGATCAGGACACGGCAAAAAAGCTTAATTATCCCGAAATATCGTAAAGAGCGTGTATGAAGATATGCGATTAGCAGGGAAGTGTTTTAAACCAAAGGCAATCGTCAATACCACACCAATAAAAGATCGTGAGATACACAACCTACCAATCCCTGCATTGTTTTTGGTCGGCGAAAATGAAAAAAATTTTCCACCCACAAAGATATTAAGCGTTTGAATATAATTGCCCCTCAAATCAAGACAGAAATCATCCCTGAAACAGGTCATGATCTGAATTTTGCTCAGGCAAACTTGATAAACCACAAAATACTCGAATTCATGGATTAATTATTATTAAATTTGTAAGTATTACGAAACAAATTTTTGTTTGGAAAACTAGTGTTGTATAATTTTTTAAGATTTGGTCGTAGGTGCATGTTTGAGATAATTACGTGAAATTATTGGAATAAATACATTTTAGTTGGCTGTGAGATTTAATTACTTTATAAACAGAATCCATTCATATATTCATTAGATACTTACCTTTTTTATTTTCAAGATGGAACTCATGCGAGGTAATGACCATGACCATCACAATCCGCCCGGGAACAAGAGAAGATTTATTTAGCATTTTTGTTGTCTTTCAACACGCTCTTCACGGCCTTTATCAAAGTATTGGTCAGGCATCACCCGAAGATAAACCAGATCCTGAAAATCTCTCGTCAGGCTTCGAGTATTTTCACAATATTTCAGAATACTTCACACAAACCGCTGAACATTTCTGGGTAGCGGTAGATCAAGGTGAAATTATCGGGTTCTCGCGATCGATGGTTAGGGATGGCATACGGCAATTATCAGAACTATTTGTACACCCTGATAAACAGGCTCAAGGGGTTGGAAAACGTTTGCTGGATGTGGCATTCTCATTGGAGGGCGTACGCAATCGAGTCGTTATTGGAACTTCAGATATCCCTGCTATCACGCGGTATCTAAAATCAGGAGTAAAGTTTCGCTTCACAATCTATGATTGGTTTCGTAAACCGGAGATTGTTCCATTTGAAACGGATTTAGCCATAGAGCCGTTCATTCCAACTCATGAGAATCTTGCAATTCTGAATTCCATTGATCAAATCATTTTGGGGTATGTACGGGAAGTTGATCATGTTTGGTTAAGTAAAAATCGTCAAGGTCATTTTTATCGCCGGAATGGGCAAGTCGTTGGATATAGTTATGTGAGCCACCGTGCAGGTCCCATCGCCATGTTACAAAATCAAGATTTTCACATTGCCCTTGCTCATGTGGAAAGCGAAATGACAAAATTTGTTGACGAAGTGTGGGAGCAAATGTACATACCCGTCCCGATGACTAACACTGCTGCTATTGAATATGTGTTAAAGCATGGCTTCAAAACATCCCCATTGCTGGAGCATTTCATGAGTGATAAACCTTTGGGTCAGTATGAAAATTATGTCTTCATGGATCCACCTTTTATCTCATAAGTTTGCAAATACAAAAAGGCACCTAACGAAGCACACTTACTTTTTACTGCGCTTCAGCTTGTGCGAGCATTCGCATCCTTTTATGGAAGACTTCTCCAAATGTGGATCCTTCGCAGGCGGCTGGATTTTGCTACAATAAAGAATGGAGATTAGATTGGACAAAATTAAATGGGTACCGATCGTCGTTCTCGTATTTTTTATACTACTTGTTGGTGGGTGTGGCAACTTTACACAACCACCTATCGTATCATCTGTCGATCCTTCCCAGATCATGAATACATCTATGCCAAACACAACGGCTGAAACCAAAGCGTCACCCAGGAAAACACTCCTGATCTATGACGATGATGGCAGTCTTGATGGGATGGCAGCACTACTCTACTTGCTCAGTAATCCGGAAATCTCCATTCAGGCTATCAATATTTCCTATGGGGAAGCACACCCCGAATTATACGTTCAACACATGGGAAAATTACTGGATAGCTTTGGGATTCGTGATATTCCACTTGGAGCAGGGCAGGATATGCCATTGGCTGGTGGTACTCCTTTCCCGGATTGGTTACGTGAACTAAGTGATAACTTCTGGGATTATTCGTTATCCAATGCTGACAAAGTCTATCCATTCCAGAATGCACCAGAATTGATTGTTGAAACGATCAATAAAGCTTCTGAACCTGTAACCATTTTTCTGAGCGGACCTTTCACGAATCTCGCACAAGCTCTGCGCCTCGACCCGGAGATAAAAAATAATATTTCGGCTGTTTATTTCATGGGTGGCGCAATCTATGTTCCCGGTAATATCATAAATTTGACTCCCGACTCCGATAACCAGGTTGCTGAATGGAATATCGTAGCAGATCCACAAGCTGCAAAAGAAGTATTTGAGTCCGGAATAGAACTATTTATGATACCGCTGGATGCCACCAATCAAGTGTTGTTTTCGAAGAAAGATCTCCGACCATGGAACCAAGGAGGCAAAAAAGCAAAAATGGTTGTAGACCTCTACAACAGCATGTTTAATAGATTTGGTTTTAAGACAACTGAAATATTTGACCTGACTGCGGCTGTCATCATGACAAAGCCTGATTCATGCGTTTTTCAGCAACTTCATCTGGATGTCATCACGGATGTTGGATCTACTTTAGGACAGACGATCATAGATCCCAATTCCGAACCTAATATTCATGTCTGCCTGGAGCCGAACGTCAAACAGATCAAGAAAAACTTGAATAATACTTTTTCAAAGTAAATAAAACTGATGAATAAATCGTATCCACTTCGTCAAATTTAGTGGAGAAATACATCAAAGACCTTGTTAATGATTATTGTTTAAGGATATTGTTTTTTTATGCTGCTGATATGTTGCGACTATATATATTCTATCGGTTAGTAAATTGAATAATTGTATAATAAACGCTATGCAAAATGAGGTATATATTTGTGTTGATGTCGAAACTGCCGGCCCTATCCCGGGTAAATACGCCATGCTTTCGATTGGTGCCTGCCTAGTTGAGGATACTAATTCTACTTTTTATGTCGAATTGCAGCCTGATCGTTCAGAGTTTTTACCCGAAGCGCTTGCGATCAGCGGGCTTTCTTTGGAGACCTTAAAAGAAGATGGTATTGATCCTCGGATTGCAATGCAAAACTTTGCTGATTGGATAAATGACGTAGTTCCCAAAGACAGCAGGGTGGTTTTTGTGGCACTAAACGCGCCGTTTGATTGGTCATTCATAAACGATTATTTTTACCGTTATCTTGGAAATAACCCCTTCGGTCATAGCGCGCTGGATATTAAAGCTTTTTACATGGGATTCTCCGGTGTTTCATGGTGTGAGACTTCAATGAAACATATTTCGACCTTTCTCCTTCAAGAAAAACATTTGGTACACAATGCTTTACGTGACGCACAAGATCAGGCAGAGATATTTCGTGAAATACGAAAACTTTCACAGAAAGTAAAGCCATGAAATTCGTGCATCGTTCTGGTCTTTCAAGATCATGAATAAAATTTAAACGCTGGTTTCTTTATCAAGATCAAGGAGGTTGCGAATGACTGAAAAAAATGTGAAACCTGAAGCTGAACTTGCCCGAATACTGGAATCTGCCCATCGTCTGGGGGTAGAGGTGAACGAGACTGATGCTTTGCAGTGGCTAACAAACATGGCCTCAGCAAAAGAAGGCGATTCGATCACAATTGACTCGCGAAGTGGGGTTTTTGGACATAACATATCGATGCTGGATTTTAGCCAGCAAGAGCTAGAATACTTCCGGCGGATTGGAAAACTGGTTGAATTTGAGGATGTCCCGGGTGTTATTGAAACAGCACTGGCACTTTCCGGTTCAGCTGCCCAATCCAAAATTCAATCTTACCCGGGCGACTGTGACTATTTCGAGCGCATCAATATCATCGCGCCCAGTCGGGAAGAAGCCTGCCAGATCCTTGCGAAAGCCATGCGCGAAAAGGCGTTGAATACAGTTCAAGGTCCTACTTACCAGCTCATTGAAGTAAAGTTTGGTTCTTTCCCCGAAGAAATGGTGATTGGCGACCGGCGCTATAAAACTGGAACACCCATCGCCTGGAAACCAGATCAGATCCGGGCAGGAAAAATTGATGGCTTCCGATTGGATGGAACACCTATCAGTGTTGCATGGGAAGATGTCTCTAACGCACCCGGATGGTGCAAACTGGATTGGGTTGTCGCAGATAGCATCCGTAAGCAGTTGTCAAATGCCAGTAATATGCTGGATGTAACCTGGGAAAAACCAGACGGTGATATCATACCGCTGGACGGCTATCTGGATCCATATTTCCAGGAAGTGTATCTGGAAGCCGCTTCTGTGCCGATCTTCTCTAAACTTGCCCAGCATGTATCTGCCAATGCATTGGACCATTATGTAGAACAATTGGAACATGAAGTTCAAAAGTACCTGACGAAGGATGTCAATTACGGCAAAGTGGCCAAACGCATGTACAATATCTTTCGCCTGACCGGGCGTTATGAAGAAGCCGCCTTTTTGCGTGAGTTGTTTGACGAGCCTGCCACCATTCTTTACCAGGTATGGTCTCTCATTCGAACCATTGATGATGCCTATTCATCTGGCTCGAGTATTGCGCATGAAGACCTGGCATCTGCCGCCGATCGTCTAATTATGGATGTGATCAAAGCACTGGAAGGGGACCAGGAGAGTCAAATTGTAATGCACCTGCTCAGATTGCGTGATGCTCTTTCTCGCCCGGAAGCCGGTTCGATCCTGACGAATGAAGCAGAAGCTGCCCGCGCCGAGGTGATCAATGTCGTCAACAAGTTTTTCTATCATCGTTTAGTCGGTATGCCGACGATCAAATCTTATATGGATGGATTTGTACTACATCTTTCGTAGAATCTACAAGCTTGTTGAAAAAATTTGACAGCTCTGATATTGGACCGAATTGTGATTTTGTGACCTCACCAATAACACGAATTGATCGGGTTTAATACTATTTAAGAGCGTTGACTGACGAATCACAAATTAAACGATTTGTTAATTGATTTTTTAGAATTTTGGAAAGATTAAATTAAAAACAGGAAATACACACCGAGCAGTTAAGGTGCCAGACCAAATAACTTCTCAAACTCTTCTTTCATTGTCTTACCCAATGATTGACATTCAGCGAATCAAAGACACTTTTTGATTCGGTCAGAATTCTTTGCTCGGTAAGGCGAGGTGCATAGTGCATTTTAGACTATGCTGGAATTCTTAGGGGAGTTTATGACTTTAAAGTAATTTGGATGGGAAAAAATAATTTTAGTGTTCCAAAGTGAAGTTAGGCTCTTTCGAGCGCATGCTTGCATTGACGCTTTTTTGTGTATAACAGATCAAGTTCTGGTGTTGTACAAAGTCTACACCGAAAATTTTTCATATCATCATATATAATAAATAATAATTATTTATAAGGATTTATTATCCAAGGATATATTATGACAGATCCGGAAGTCCGTTTTAATCATATGATTGCTGCATTGAAGGAGCGTAACTTTCGGTTAACTCCCCAAAGGATAGAGCTGGTGCGATTGATTGCGGTAAGCGAAGGGCATCCCAGTGCAAGTCAGCTACACAAAAAAATTAAGCACCAATTCCCAACGATGAGTCATGCAACGGTTTACAAAACACTTTCTTTGTTAAAAGAAATGAATCAGGTGTTAGAGATAAAATTGCGGGACGACAGTCATTATGATGGCAACCGCCCCGAACCTCATCCTCACTTAATTTGTATTAAATGCAATAATATTATGGATGGGGATGTGTCTCTGGATACGGAATCTCTTCGCAATTTAGAAGAGTCGTCTGGTTACAAGATCCTCCGTCCACAAATATCGCTTTATGGACTTTGTCCAAGGTGTAAAGAGGAGAATTAAAGGAGTTTAGAAAACTTTAAATAGGGAATATTTTTTAGTGATGTCATCATTAATATAATAATAGGAGAAAATAAAATGAGTGAAGAAAGCAAATGCCCGGTAACGGGCGGGAATCATAACCACGTAGCTGGAAGAGGAACTTCTAACAAAGACTGGTGGCCAAACCAGTTAAACCTTAAGATTTTGCACCAAAACTCTTCGTTGTCCAACCCAATGGGTGAAAAGTTTAATTACGCTGAGGAATTTAAAAAGCTTGATTTGAATGCCCTTAAGAAGGATCTCTTTGAACTTATGAAGGATTCGCAAGATTGGTGGCCGGCGGATTTTGGTCACTACGGACCACTCTTCATTCGTATGGCGTGGCACAGCGCTGGTACCTACCGTGTAGGTGACGGGCGAGGAGGAGCTGGGACCGGCACCCAACGCTTTGCGCCCCTCAATAGCTGGCCCGACAATGTAAACCTCGACAAGGCTCGCCGGCTGCTCTGGCCGATCAAGAAAAAATATGGCAAAAAGATCTCATGGGCTGACTTGATGATCCTTGCCGGTAACTGCGCCCTTGAATCTATGGGCTTTAAGACATTCGGATTCGGTGGTGGTCGCGAAGATGTATGGGAGCCGGAAGAAGATATTTACTGGGGTTCAGAAGGCAAATGGCTTGAAGACAAGCGCTACTCCGGAGACCGGGATCTCGAGAATCCCCTCGCAGCAGTGCAGATGGGCTTGATCTATGTAAACCCGGAAGGACCAAATGGTGTCCCGGATCCACTCGCTGCCGCTAAGGATATCCGTGAAACTTTTGCTCGTATGGCAATGAACGATGAAGAGACGGTTGCATTGATCGCTGGTGGTCATACTTTTGGGAAAACCCATGGTGCTGGCGATGCTGCACTGGTTGGCCCAGAACCGGAAGCTGCCCCCATCGAGGAGCAAGGTCTTGGTTGGAAGAATAAATTTGGAACTGGCAAAGGTGGTGACACGATTGGTAGTGGATTGGAAGTCACCTGGACCTCTACACCAACAAAGTGGAGTAGTAATTTCCTGTGGAATTTATTCGGATACGATTGGGAATTGACCAAGAGTCCAGCAGGCGCACATCAATGGGTACCTAAGCATGGAGCTGGCGCAAATTCAGTGCCAGATGCCCACGACCCTTCAAAACGACATGCACCTTCCATGCTGACAACTGATCTAGCTTTGCGTTTCGACCCTGCCTACGAAAAGATTGCAAGGCGCTTCTACGAGAATCCGGATGAGTTTGCTGATGCATATGCTCGAGCATGGTTCAAGCTGACCCACCGCGATATGGGACCACGTTCTCGCTACCTCGGTCCAGAAGTCCCCGCAGAAGAGTTGATCTGGCAAGATCCCGTTCCTGCAGTCGATCACGAACTGATAGATACGGCTGACATTGCTGAACTCAAAGCGAAAATCCTTGCCTCTGGACTGTCGATTCCAGAATTGGTCTCGACTGCCTGGGCGTCAGCTTCCACCTTCCGTGGCTCTGACAAACGCGGTGGTGCGAATGGTGCGCGTATTCGTCTCACGCCGCAGAAAGATTGGGAAGTGAATCAGCCTGCTCAATTATCGACTGTGTTGGCGACTCTTGAAGGAATTCGGACGACCTTCAACGGGAAACAAACCGGTGGAAAAAAGGTTTCCATTGCGGACCTGATCGTTCTAGGTGGCTGTGCTGCCATCGAACAAGCAGCAAAAAATGCCGGTCATACTGTAACGGTTCCTTTTATGCCAGGACGTACGGATGCATCCCAGGAACAAACTGACGTGGATGCGTTTGCCGTTCTCGAGCCGGTTGCTGATGGATTTCGTAACTATCTCAAGACCAAATTCAGCATAACATCAGAAGAACTTCTGGTCGATCGTGCGCAACTACTGACTCTGACAGCCCCAGAAATGACGGTTCTTATTGGTGGATTACGCGTCTTGAATGCCAACTATGGAAAGTCCCAACTCGGTGTTTTCACCAAACGACCAGAAAAGCTCACGAACGATTTCTTCGTAAATTTGCTCGACATGGGTACAATGTGGACTGCAAGCGCGGATGATGAAAACGTATTCGAAGGGCATGACCGTACAACTGGTGAACTCCAGTGGACCGGCACCCGAGTAGACCTCATCTTTGGATCAAATTCGCAATTACGCGCCCTGGCAGAAGTTTACGCTTCTGATGACTCCCAGGAAAAGTTCTTGCAAGATTTTGTGATGGCATGGAATAAGGTCATGAACCTTGACCGCTTTGACCTGGCATGATCGCAGCATAAACACTTGCGAAGAAGTCTACCGAAAGTAAAAACAATCAACTAATATCGGTTCAGTCGTGAAGATAACACGACTGAACCGAAAAACAAGATAAATACTTTGATCTACAGGATACGGACCCAGTTGTACATGAGAGTATCCACAAGACTCCCTCAGGTCATAAGAACAGGTCGATCATGAACCATTAATTTGGACCCGAATGAAATGAGTTGGGGTGGCAATCTTGTTTCAGGTTCACGTCAGGATGACAGTAAACGAATTGCTTTTTTGGAACAGCATGGTTTTAAATATTGTGGTGAATTTGCAGAAGTAAATATGCTACGTTCGTTAGGCGAGCCGATTCCCGAGTCTATAGTACCTGACAGCTACCAAGTCCGTGAATTTTCGGGGACAGACGAAATTACAAATCGAGCATCCATCCGGCGCGAAGTATGGCATCCCTGGACTGTGGGCAAGGTCAGCGACGATGACTACGCCCATTTCATGCAATTACCCGGTTATTATCGTGACCTGGATATTGTTTCAGTGGCACCAAATGGCGTAATTGCTGCGTATGTGAATGGATGGATCGACCCGGTTAACAAGATTGGTGATTTTGGACCCGTTGGAGCACTTGAGGCGTATCGCAGGCAAGGATTAACGCGCGCCGCACTAATGGAAGGGTTGCGCCGAATGAAGGGTTATGGGATGAATCGCGTATGTATCTCAACTGGTGTCTCCAATGTTCCTGCAAGGCAACTCTATGAATCTATTGGTTTCAAGATTGTAAACCAGTTTCATGATTATACAAAAAATTTAACCAAAAGAAAAAAAGTGATTTAAAAAAATGAATACACATTTGCAACTCCTCGACTAGCGAAGTGCATTTTTTTACGAGCAGTTTTATTGGCATAAAGTTCGTTTCACCAAAACAGCATTTATCTCATTCCCGATTCAGCAAGTGTTGCATGCTAATAAACATGCCCGAGCCGACAATTGAATATCTGTCATATTTTTTCAAGGAGGCGTTATGGTTAGCATTCCTTTCTTAATACGAGCAGCAGCAGTTCTCCATTGGATCATCGCTGTTGGTTTTGGGGTATTCTGCTTCCCAGCGATTAGAAACCTAGCCAAAGGCAATGACATACCCATCGTTATGGGATTTCCAGCTTATGGGCGGGGACCCTTTGAGCGGATTGGCTTAACCACGACCATCCCTCTTCTGGTTGCATTTCTGCTCGTGTGTATACTTGAGGCAGTTGCAGGTATCTTGCTTTGGGGAGGTCATATGTCAGGTGCGATTCTCGCACTTGTACTGATTCCAATAGGTGGCTTATTTTGGTGGGGATTTGCTCTTCCAATCCCCCCGATCTTTGCCATTGTTTGGACTATTTTTATTTTGTTAAACTGGCAAAACTTCCGATAAGCACAAGTTCTGGAGTAAAGGAATCGTTTCTCTGACTTAAGAGCAATAAATCATGTAACTCAGACTAACTACGATTTTGAATTTTTAATAAACCGACAACAATTATTTAGCCAGTTCGTGTTTTTTGCTTGAAAATAAGGGGATCATCCTATTTACAGAGTTAAAATTTAGAAAATAATCACAATAAGCTCTTCCTATTCACGAGAATTAATAGAATTCTTGGCATGTCGCTTTTAAGGATTCAGGGGTGCATACAACCATCATCGAATTCCCGACGCATTTCCCCGCATTTTAAATAAGTTCGGTTCACAAACTATATTCTAAGCGCTGACCTCTGCTCAAAATCCATTCTTAACTTTATTGACAATTAATATAATGTTGACTAAAATAGTCAACATTCTTTTATTTAACAAAAGGATGATGGTATGCCTGAACCGATTATTTTCATCAGTCGAAATAAAATCAGAGAAGGCAAAGCGAGTGAATTCAGAAAACACTATCAAGAAAGCATTCAAGCAACCTTTTTAGATAAGCAAGATACATTGGTTCAACTCGCATTTGAGAATGAAGAAACCACCGAGTTTACAGTTATCCGTGTTTTTCCGGACGCTACCGCCCTAGATTCACAAATTCTCGGAGCGGATGAACGATCAAAAAAGACTTACACATTTATCGAACCTATCAGTATAGAGATCTTTGGTAAGCCAAATCCAGTCACATTAGAAAAAATGAAAAAGATTGCGGGATCAGGCATCAAAGTGAAAATCTGTTCAAATTACTCGGGCGGCTTCATTAGATGAATTGAAACTTTTAAACAGGAGTAATCAATGGCATTACAATTTGAATCTTCTCAAGTAATTGATCGTTCAGTGGAAAAAGTGTTTAATTTTTATGCAGTCAATCACGTCCGGAATCATCCACGATGGGATTCCGATATTGAACTGTGGCTTGATTCTGATCAGCCAATCGGTGTTGGGACAATCATTCGACGACGCAATAAACGTAGCGGCACACCAGTTGAAGGAACCATGGAAGTTGTGGAATATGTAACCAATCGGGTGATTGCAATGGTAATACACGATGGTCCGGCAGTAATGCGTGGCAGGACTACATTTGAGGCTATCGGCGACAATCAGACCAAAATTACGCTCATTCTTGATATTCCTGGCATGGACTCATCGATGGACACTACATTTCTTAATAACCGATTGGAACATGTTGGTCAAATCAGAAAACAGCTTATCGAATCGGAGACTTAATCCTATTAATATTCGAGGATAGCGTTGATGCTCGAACCAATCAAAAATCAAACAAGGTAAGACCGAAGAGTACAAAAAATATTATCAAGAGGTCACAGAATGGATGGAGGAAAACAAACCCCATACCACGGCTCATATTGCCTATATCAGTGAAGATGGTAGTGAGGCGAGCGTTGTCCACATATTCCCCAACAGTGATGCCATGGGAGAACATATGCAAAATCTTGGTAATTTAGGGATGAAAGCTTTTTCGCTCATGGAGATCATCGGCTTTGATGTCTATGGCACACCAAATCAATCAGTTCTGGATACGATGTTGAGGATGATCAATGGTGCAAAGGTAATAATAAGACCTGAGCTTGTAGGTGGATATATTCGGATCAAATCAAATTGAACAGGCCAAACTTAAGATAAATTATTGGTGCTTAATCTTGAGTACAAATTGAAACAAAGCTTAGTTAGGATACCCGCTGTAGTGAGGGATAATGGAATTCCTTGAATCTACACGTTTGCCTATCACCAGTTTCCGTATTGCTTAGCTTCTTTCAGTGCTCAAATATAAGTCGTCATCCAGCATTCTGATCCTATCCTGATCGGATGGTATTCCACCTAACACTTCCTCCCAGCCTATTTCGGTGAAGCGTTCATAGCGTTTAAAAGCGCAGGGAATGCCCTTTGCGTTCAACCAATCGGGTCGATCCATCAATTGAAAATGTAAATGAGGTGCGGTTGAGTTTCCGGAATGGCCTACCCTTCCCAACAAGTCGCCAGCCCGGACTTGCTGCCCCTCGGAGACACAGATCGAATCTTTTTGAAAATGAGCCATTGCGACAAAGGTTTCTCCGGCCTGCAGTATGATGTAGTTGCCGGCAACGGTTTGCAGATCGTGCTTGTGCGGGTCGAAAAATGAAGCATTCTTGATTGCGATTAATAAATCGACGATGAGGTGGACTGGCTGCCGTTCATTTAACCCATCTTTTACACTAAGAATCATCCCATCACAGGGGGCGTAAATGTTTTGTCCCCATCCGAACCAGTGTGCCAGTGGCATTCCCAACAGGTAATAGCGCCAGGGACTCCCCCGGAAGAACGACTTCTTTTTACCCGACCAATTTGCCATGACAAAATCAAAGGCATAGCGCTGACCTAACGCATCCGTGCCGTGACTGGGAATCCGTTTCGCTGGTGTGTTAGGCGCAAACCACTCACCATGTAAAGGAAAATCGACAAAAATTGGGTTGGAAAGCTCGTTCAGGTTAACCTCCTTTGCGATCATCAGTATTGGTTTTATTATAAAATATAATATTGTCTAATTGTTTTTATCTGTTTTTGAACTGAAATTCAGGATTGTGAATGTTAAAGCTTTGTCCAAGGTAAGGGTTGGATTATAGATGCCCTTATACTGATGTACACTTTTTCAGTAGAATCAGAATAGTATACTTCGTTTGATTTTTAATTTGATTATTTAGATCCAAAACAAAATAGCATCCATCGAAGAACAATGGGGATTGTTAAGAAGATGAATGGTATTGTGAGTGGCTCTAAAGATACTGTCGACTCAGGATTTTTTATATGGGCAAAATACCTCATTTTCCAAAACCTCACCTGCTGGATATAATCGTTCATGGCCACCTTCGTGGTGGTCCCAATAAGGAAGTATTAAAACATGAAAAAAAAGACTTTTCAACATCTTAATCCGATATGGGAAAATGAAGCCGATAGCGTGATCGCGATCAAGTTGAGTACAAATTCGACGGACTATGATTACATGTGGGAGTCATTATGGAGCAAACAAGTAAGTAAAAATCGCTTTGTGATTTGTTGTATTCCTTTTTTTGCCCATAATTTATCTCTCGGCGATGAAGTATTTACAAATGAAGATCTACTGATACAGAAAGTCATGCTGCCTTCAGGTCAAATGACATTTCGAATTTGGATTGGGGAAAGCGCCGATACAAATAGTCATTTTATGCTTGTCGAGGAATTGACCAAAATGGGATGTTTACTGGAATGGTACTCACAGAATCTATTGGCAATTTCTTGTGCCGAAAAAGATGCGCAAAGAGTTGCTGATTTTTTAATGGACAACGAAAATATGGGGTTGATCATTTATGAAACAGGGAAGATGTGATACTTATTTTGAGCTTTTATTGGCATGCATAAATCCTGTATTACAACGAGCAGTGTGTGGTAGTTTCATTGACCACACTAGATAGGGCTGACCACTCAAACTTTCTGAAACTATAAAAAATCAAATTAGTACTTTAGCAACGAAATAATCATTACAAATGTTTTGCTAATTAAAGATCGTTGATTCGTTAGGGTGAGGATTTTCAAACTGGAGATAGATACACCTTTTCCTGATGTCCACTTTATCAGAAGAATCTGAATAGTAAACTTTTGTTTAATTTTTAATCGGCTTAGAACCATAAACATTTAGCGGGGAACGCACCTATTCAAGGCAGAAATATCCAGATAAAAAAATAAATCCATAACCAAATCAAAAAATAAAAATTAATATACATTCAAATTTGCATTCTATGTATATCAAAAATTCACTTAATATAATCTATTAGGTTGCGAAGCGTGTGCAAACAATCTATACTGTTTTTTCACCTTACAATTGGAGGAAAACGGATGAAGACCAACACACCGGAATACTCAAAACAGAAAACAGAACCAGAACTGGTTCGTTGGCTGCTGGACTCTGATCCGGCGATTCGATGGCAGGTAAAACAAGATTTATTAGGAGCTTCGCAGGATGAAGTTGCAGCAGAACGTGCAAGGGTCGCCAGCGAAGGTTTTGGTAATCAGTTGTTGAAGAAGCAACAGACGGATGGTTATTGGGAAGGTGAAGCCTGGAACCAGGAATCGAATTCCACCTACCATGTTCTAACCCTGCTGCGAGAATTAGGTCTCGACCCCACATCCGGGGAAGCGCAGAGAGCGATTGACAAGGTCCATGAGCAGGTTAAATGGCGAGGCTGGGATTGGGATGGCAACTGGCTGGGCTTGGAAGTAATGGGTAATCCATTCTTTGCAGGTGAAGTAGAGCCGTGTATTAACGGACAGGTCGGTGCGGCAGGCGCTTACTTCGGACAGGATATTGAAAGAATTATCGCATGGCTGCTCAAAGGACAATTGGAAGATGGGGGTTGGAATTGTGAAGCCGAAAACGGTTCAATACGCTCGTCCTTTAATTCAACGATCTGCGTGCTGGAAGGGTTGCTTGAATACGAAAAATCCAGCGGGGATGGCGCAAAGGTGCGGGAAGCACGGTTGCGCGGGGAGGAGTATCTGCTGAAAAGGCAACTCTTTCACCGGTTCTCGACGGGAGAAGTGCTGGAGCGTGATCGTTGGGGTCAAACCGCATTCACCCGCTTTGGATTCCCAAATTGGTGGCATTACGATGTTTTGCGAGGACTTGATTATTTGCGTAAAGCAGGTGTAACACCTGATGAACGGATGGATAAGGCTATTGAACTGGTCAGTTCCAGGCGTAGTACTGAAGGTTATTGGCTGAATGAGGTCAATTATCCCGGTGATATGCCAATCGAAATTGATGCAGGCGAAGGACAACCAAGTAAATGGAACACATTGCGGGCTTTACGGGTACTTAACTGGTATTTCGAAGGAAGAGAATAGCACAATTTAAGACGTTACTGTTCAAAAGTGAGTAAGTTTCCTGTTTTTAAATTTACGAATTTGTGGTTATCTCACCGTTTCTCGAAAGAAGTCTTACCTGTTGTAATGATAAGCAAGTAAATCTTTTTTTTGATATTACTGCCCAATGTTTTCCATCCAGGAGTTAAGTTCTTCCTGGTGAAAAGTTCAAATTTAGATTTATTTTCGTAAATTTTTGGAATAAATTTAAAAGCAGAATTTTTTCCTAATTCCATGACAGGAATGTGGTTTCTCACTCAATAAAGGTGAGTAACCCCTGATGTCATAAAAGTCATCATGTAAAAGCCAAAATTTATTAATACAGTTGCGAAAGCGTGTTCTGGCTGCTATTATAAAAAAATTCTTACAGAATAAGAAGAAAGGAACATTCCTATGAGAAAAATAGTAACTTTTCTTTGGTTTAACGACCAGGCAAAGGAAGCAGTCGATTTGTATCTATCGCTGTTTGAAAATGGAAGAATAGTAAACACATCCTATCTCACAGAGTCAGTAGCAAAAGCAGCCGGAAAGAAAGCCGGAGATGTATCCACAATAGACTTTGAGCTGAATGGCCAAAACTTTACTGCACTGAATGGGGGTCCGATGTTTACTTTTAGTGAGGCGATCTCAATAGCGGTAAACTGCAAAACTCAGGAAGAGATTGATCATCTTTGGGAAACGCTATCCGAAGGCGGCGAAATATTATCTTGCGGGTGGCTAAAAGATAGATTTGGCTTATCGTGGCAGATTATGCCGGAAAGCCTGGACATCATGATGCGTGATCCAGACACTGCTAAAGCTGATCGCGTTGCTGCTGCTATGCTTCGTATGGAAGGTAAACTGAATTTAAGCGAACTCGAAAAAGCCTACAAAGGAGAATAATTATTTAACTTGATAAACCACAAAAGGTTTTAATAGGAAAAGAAACAGAACCTCCGGTTATGAACTTTCTATTCAAGCTTAGGTGTAATTGTCTGGAAACATGAAAAGTGCCCTTGGATTATCTTCGAAATGATGGATGTGCATAAATGCGTCTCCTTTTACCTTAATTTTTGCGGGATCGAATTTATGGACACCTTTTTATTCAGTTTTACCATATGATCTTCCACTCAAAGTGAGGTAGGATGATGATCAAACAGTCTTTGCAATCCGTAAAATTGCCTCCAGGCTGAGATCGATATCCGATTCGGTGGTTGCCCAGGATGAGATGCTGATACGCATGGCTGTATGGCCTTGCCAAACTGTTCCCCCACACCAACAGGTCCCATCTTCCTGTACCGCTTTGATCACGCGTTTTGTTTTTTCAGCGTCGCCAAAAGAGACCAATACCTGATTCAGTTCAACATCGTTGAGGATGGTGTAACCACCCGCTTTAAGACCGGCTGCAAATTTGGAAGCAAGCCGGCAGGGGCGATCGATCAGCTCAGCCAGACCTGTTCTGCCCAAGGAGCGTAAAGCAGCCCAGACCTCAATTCCACGTGCACGGCGGGACAATTCCGGCGTGTATTCCATTGGTTCCCGATCATTGCCTTCTATAAGGTAAGCAGCCTCTCGGTTGTGGGTCAAAGCAGATCGTAAATCTTCCGGATTGCGACAAAATACCAATCCACTATCATAAGGCACATTGAGCCATTTATGCGCATCCAATGCCCATGAATCTGCCTGGTCAATTCCAGTTGTCAGGTGAGCGCGTGAAGGTGCTGCCGTAGCCCACAAACCAAATGCGCCATCGACGTGCACCCAGGCACCAGCTTTATGAGCGACCCGGCAAATTTCACCGATCGGGTCGAATGCTCCGGTATTGACATTGCCTGCTTGTGTGCAAACAACGGTGGGGCCGGAAATGGCAGGCAATGCACTTGCGATCATTCGGCCTTGTCCATCAACCGGCACACGCATCACTCGTTCACGCCCGAAACCCAATAAACTCAAAGCCTTGAGCAAGCTGGTGTGGACTTCTTCACCTACAATCACTGTGACCGGCGGAGCACCAAACAAACCCTGAGCCTCAGCATTCCAACCTTCACGCTGTAAAAGAGCATGTCGGGCGGCAGCCAGACCACCAAAATTTGCCATGGTTCCGCCTGTGACAAAGCCACCTGCCGACCCAGTCGGCAAACCTAAGACATCAACCAGCCAATCAATCGCAACTTTTTCAAGTTTGGCTGTAATAGGCGAAGCGATGTATAGACCAGCATTTTGATCCCAGGCTGCTGCCAGAACATTGGCTGCAAGCGCGACGGGTAGTGATCCCCCAATTACAAATCCGAAATAGCGGGAGCCATTGGTTGCGACTGTGGCAGGTGAACCAGCTTTATCCAACAAAGATAAAGTTTCGAGTGGACCACGTGGGTTTTGCGGAAACGATTCTGTAAAGGATTCCAAGCCTGCAAGTGCCTCGTGTTGCGGAAAAACAGTTCGTGAGTCAAGTCCGTCCAGGTAATGCGTTGCACGGCGCGCAGCTTCCTCCAACATATCTTTTTGGTCACCCTGAGACTCCGATAGCGGCGATGAAGAAATTTCCGTTGATGAGGTTGACGTCATATTAGCCTCCATTCGAATTTGTAAATGCCAATAATTGTGGTTAATAACTTTGTAGATTGGTACTTATTGCGTTTGAAGCTTAGTTCTTAATGTAGCAGTATGGGAAAATGCAGCTTTGGGACACATTGTGTGTCTTTCATCCATCTTTTAATTGATGCTTCAATGATATTTCGGATCACCGAATGTGTTAGATTGATGATTAATAGCGAATTATTTATTGATAGTATCAAACTGATCCAAAATTTACAGACTTCGTAATAGGTTCTTGATGGTGACATCGCAGGCTAAAGATAGGTAATTGGGTAGCTTATTTTTATTTTGCATTATTTTTACGCAGATTGATGGGTTACGGCTTTGGGGTGTTAAGGAAAACGTAATGGGGTTATTATGGTTTGTGAGGGTTTGGATTGTTGTGATTAATCGCCTAACCCATCCTACGAGATTTCTTTGCTTCCCATGGGAATGGATATATTGTCGTGGTTGAAAATGGCAGAATCAGCCTGGGCAGGTCAAATTAATATTCCACCACAAGGGATTCGAGGGCGCGGAAATGGTAGGTGTTAGCAAATCTCGGTTCTGTTTTGAGACGCAGATTTGGCAGGCGTTCCAAAAGGATTGGAATAACGGTTTGTAATTCGAGCCGAGCCAATGGAGCGCCAACGCAGAAATGAATGCCTCCGCCAAATGAGATATGGGGATTCTTTTTGCGGGTGATATCCAGTTGGTCGGGTAGATCAAAAACAGCCGGGTCGTGGTTGGCAGCGCCTAAGAGCACGGCCACCTGCGTTTTGAAGGGGAAGGATTTTCCGCCAATTTCTGTGTCTTCCAACACCCAGCGTTTGAAAAAATGCAGGGGCGTATCATATCGCAACAATTCCTCAACAGCACTTTCTATTAATGCTGGTTCTTCACGTAAGCGCTGCAATTGGTCCGGATGCTTGAGGAGGGCATACAATCCGTTGCCGATGACATTTACTGTCGCTTCGTGCCCGGCGTTCAGCAATAAGACGCAGTTGGCAATTAACTCTTCCTCCGTCAGTTTGCTGCCTTCTTCCTGAACTTCAATCAATTCGGTGATGAGGTCATCCTGCGGATCAGACCGGCGCAGAGCGACATATTCTTGTAAATATGCGCTGAATTCCAGGGTAGCTTTGACGGCATTTATTTCATCTTGCGGTGAATGACCGAGGTGATACATACGTACCATGGCATGCGACCAGGCCAGTAACTGCCCGCTCATTTCAGTCGGTACGCCCAGCATCTCGGTGATGATGGTAATCGGAATTGGAGTAGCAAAGGATTCGAGCAAGTTTGTGCTTTTTTGTTTTTGAATGTTATCAATCAGTTGATGGGCCAGCTCTTCAATGCGGGGTTTGAATCCGCCAATCTCGCGTCCCACAAAAGATTTTTGAACTAAAGACTTTATTTGCGTATGGCGAGGCGGTTCCATGCCAAGAATGCCATTACTGTCCATATCGGCGAACACTTTAGTGTGTTCCGGGATTGATGGTAGTCCCAGCGTTTCACGGCTGCCCAGGTGATCGATCTGGGTGCCAAACTTGCGGTTGCGCAGCACCGCATTGACATCCGCGTGGTTCACAAAGCACCAGACTTTGAAATCCTCCCAGTAAAAAATGGGTGATTCTGCCCTGATTTTTTCATAATACGGGTAGGGGTTCTGATAAAATTGAGGGTCTTTGGGATTCAAACGTACGTGGCAGCTCCTGGCATCAATTTCCATGGTTTTTTCTCCAAATGGTTTTATTAAGGGCTTTGCTTCCGGCTTACTTCACTGCTCCGCTAATCGTCGGGCAGCCTACCTAATCTTAGCATTTGTGCACAACCGCCGTCAAAATTTTGCAGAAGTTATTTGTGAATCTATTCGCAACTTGCAGTGATAAATGCTTCCTTATTTTCGGTTCACATCACGGTTCGATAACAACGACAACATATTATCCAAATGTAGATAATTTAATGTTCGGTTCAAAAGGACCCAAAATATACATTCTTAGCACGAATAAATTGGAAGAAAACCACATATTCTCAAAACATAATTTTTAAAGAACCTACCAGATAAAGTTTGCAATGTTAATTTTTGGATTTATTTCAAAATCACATCACAGATATTTTGGAAATACAGGACGATAAATATAATAAAAGAAGGATTTGAAGTAATCAGGTGATCGAGATTCTCATCAATTAATGACTTAATTTTGTTAAGAGCGGGTTTGTTTTCATCCATTTCAAAAGAAATGAGGTTCAATCATGCGATACGAAACCATACGGAATCTACAAATACCAAAAATTGGGTTTGGATGCTGGTCAATCGGCGGGATGAGTACTCCTGAACCAGCCTGGGATCAGCGCTCGATGACAGCGCTGCACTCGGCACTCGACCTGGGTTACACCCACTTCGATACCGCCGAAAGCTATGCAAATGGCCACTCGGAGGAATTACTGGGCAGAGTAATTCGAGAAAAAGGAGTCAGAAGAGCGGATCTTTTTATCACCTCCAAAGTTTCACCGGAACATTTGCATTATGACGATGTATTAAAAAGTTGTGACAATAGTCTGTGTCGCTTGGGTATGGATTATCTCGATTTATATTTAATCCATTGGCCATCTCATTCGATTAAATTGGAAGAGAGTTTCAAAGCACTTAACCAATTGGTTCAGTCTGGTAAGGTGCGCTTTCTGGGAGTGAGTAATTTCAATCTGAAGCTTCTCAAACAGGCAATCGTGTTAAGCGAGACACCTTTGCTTACCAATCAGGTCTCCTTCAGTGTTCCGGATCAAGAATATGTTAAAAACGGTGTGTTGGAATATTGCCAGCAAAATGAAATATTGTTGACCGCTTACTCGCCGGTCAAACGGCGGAATATCAAGAGCAATGCGACATTGCGCAAGATTGCCAACGATCGAAAGGTGACACCAGAGCAAATTGCCCTGGCCTGGCTGGTGATGCAGCCAAGGGTTATCACAATCCCGATGTCAGCCAACCCACAGCATCAGGCGGAAAATCTGAGTGCCGCGGATATCATCTTGAACGCAGACGAAATGGAACAGCTCTCTGCCAGTGTCTTCAATTAAATGTTGCATCAAGTAAGCATTTAACAGATTCTGAAAACCAGGTGTTACTTTGGTAATAATGGATGCGTTTAATTCTCAGACGAATTTTCCAGAATAGCATCTGCCCAGGCTCGTTGCAAGGCAGTTGTGAAGATCTCAGTCGGTTGTGCACCTGAAACCGCATATTTTCCATCCAGGAGAAAAAATGGAACGCCATGGATGCCTATCTGCTGTGCACGGTGTTGGTCCGCTCGAACTGCATCATGATAAGAATCACCAGTCAGCATTTGGTGGGTTTCATCGGCATTTAGCCCTACTTCAACTGCTAAACGGACCAGTGTTTCTACATCACTGACTACGGCACCTTCGGTAAAATAGGCTTTTTGAAGGCGTTCTTTCATTTCACTTTGAAGGTTATGTTGGGCAGCCAGGTGAATTAAACGGTGCGCATCCAGAGAATTGACCGGATGTGCACGGTTCATGTGATATTCGAGACCCTCGACTGCGGCCAGTTCGGTCACTTGTTGATTGACACGCTCTGCTCGTTCACGGGTCATGCCATAGCGTTCAGCCAAAAGATCATTGACACTCCCAGCATAATCGCGGGGTGCATTTGGGTCCAGCTCAAAACTGCGCCAAATCACCTTTACCTGATCCCGGTGCTCAAAGGAAGCTAACGCATTCTCAAACCTGCGCCGACCAATGTAACACCAGGGGCAGGCAATATCAGACCAAATTTCTACAATCATGGTTTCTCCATGTAGGCATAATCATACTTGAAATGTTTATTGTGTTCCGCTCACCGGACCCGAATAACTTTATAGGGAGTCAAACGCAGAATAATCCGCTCTTCCTGTTCCACGCTTTTCAAAAATCCATTGAAGGCATTTTCGTCCTGGATATAACGTCGAGCGATTAGCTTAGTATTCAAATAAGAGGGATCTGCTTCGATTGTGGCTTCACCTTTGATTAAATAGCCCTCGGAGTCGCCGAAATTTCCACCAATGGTTACTGCGATTTTGGAATTTGCCTGGATATGCGTTAGCCGGGCACGGTTTTTTCCGGAATTAAAGATCAAAGTGCCATTATCCGGCGAGAACCAGACCGGGACAGTGTGTGGATAACCCTGGTTATCAATGGTAGTTAGGTATGCGATACGGGCTACATCCAAAAATGCTCGTATATCTTCAATGGTCATTTTTTTGCGATTTTGCATAATGTATTCAATGTCCTTTGTTTAGGTTAATGGCAAGACTTGCCAGATGAAATACGTAAAACTGTTTTGTTTCCGTTGGGGCCAGAAATTTCGTTTCGAATCAGGAAGCTTTGCGCCGTCTGGCGATAACGAGCAATATAATTCCAACAATAATAGAAATTCCGCCATAAAGCGCCCATTGCGGTTGTCCGGTCATAAAACTTCCGGGAAGGACGTTGATCCCTTGAAGGAACCAGACTCCCCCGCCTAAAATCAGCAAAACAGCAACGATATTCAAAAAAATCTTTATCATCTCGAGCATCTCCAAATCATTTGTATCTACAAAATATATTGTATTGGTTGGAGATTATCAAATTAAAGGTTGAACATCGTATCTACATTCCCCAATTTCCAAAGCATGCATACGAACAGTTGGTAATTGGAAAATCCTGGAGGGGGATATCTAAATTAAAAAATCCTTTTCTTATCGTCAGTCTCATTGAACTGATTCAAAAGATAAGGAAATGAGATAAATATTTAATATGCAGTCGGTCACTCCGTGGGCGTAACATCCAATTGCGGACTCAAGGTCGGTTCTGCCCACAAAAACCCGAGTATAACCAAACCACCAACTGGAACCAACAGGAAAAGCTGCCACCAACCGCTTTTACCCGTGTCACGCAATCGACGAGTTCCTACTGCCAATAACGGAAGTAGGGTTGCAATCAGGAATACACTGCCTAATGTCTCGCTTATATAAACAAGCGCTGAGGTAACTAAAGTAATGAACAGCGCAAACCACCAGAACTCTGGGCGTGATGCTCGTCCATTGAATTCCGCATACTTTTTGAAACATACGAGAATTGATTCAAAGAAGGTCATTGGGATATCCTCATTGTTGGTTGCTCCATTGATAACATTTTCCATTTTTAACTCCTTGCTTATTCCAGAGATTGCTTTTTTCAGAGAAGAAAACCAATTCGCAAGAATTCGGTTATTCTTAGTTTCATCGATTTCATTTTTATCTGCAACTACGGAATTCCCCAGTTTTATAATCAATTCAGTTCTGGAATTTACTTGAAGCTTGGAATAGATATTTTTTAGATGAAATTCAACCGTATTTTCGGTAATATAAAGCGCTGAAGCAATCAGTTTATTGCTTTTGCCTTCCATTAGAAGTTTTACCACGTCCTGTTCACGGTTGCTCAAACCATTTATTGGATCCATTTTGTGATTTAATTCCTTCGTTCAAATTTAGAATTTTCTTATTTCAAACATAATAAACAATGTTGATCAAAATTCAAGAAAAAAGTTATTCCCTCACTCCAATATCAAATATGGACAGAGTCAAATTCACGAATATGAACTCATTCCTCAAAATGCCAGAACGCGATTTAAACAAATTGAATATAATTATGAGTCACTTCCCAATTCTGGAAGAAGTTTATCGTGATGGTTAAAAATCGGAAATCTTTTGTTGAAAAACCTAAACCAAAGAAGGAAAAGGAATTATAAACAGATATAAATACGATTGATGAACCATTTAAATCGATTCAGGTAATTATTCACTGGAATCACCTAAACCCAGGAGAAAATATAAAAATATGTCATCTATTACCACTAAAAAGGATTTGTCATCTAAACAACAGGAAGATCTGCTTAAAGTACTAAAAGCCCGTTTCGAGAAAAACATGAGCCGTCACAAAGATCTTGAATGGGCAAAAGTACTTGCAAAACTGGAGACCAGTCTTGAAAAACTTTGGTCCCTCAATGAAATGGAAACGACAGGCGGTGAACCAGATGTTGTTGGTTATGATGAAAAGACAAGTGAGTACATTTTTTATGATTGTTCAGTAGAAACCCCTAAAGAGCGCAGAAATATTTGTTACGACCAGGAAGCTCTGGAATCCAGGAAAGAGTTTAAACCAAAGGAATCAGCAGTGGGTATGGCAAAAGTGATGGGAATCGAAATTTTAACAGAAGATCAATATCGACAGTTGCAGAAACTTGGAAAATTCGATTTGAAAACGTCGAGCTGGTTGGAGACTCCAGCTGAAATAAGGAAACTTGGTGGTGCCATCTTTGCCGATCGGCGCTACGACCATGTCTTTGTGTATCACAACGGAGCAGAATCTTATTATGGCTCCCGGGGGTTCCGTGGTTCGCTAAGGGTTTAGGATCGTTTCTATAAAAAAAATTACGGGCTAAAAAAGCATCCACTCCTTTGTTACTCAACAACTTGTGAGATTCATCTCCACCTTCGGGCATTCGTTGAAGCATCGCTTTAAGTTCCCTCTACTCCTTAATCCTGGCAACAATGAGCTTTTATGAGGATGAGCGCTCAGATCTGTAACTTCATTCACTATTTGCATCCGGGTTGTAAATCTGGGTTAATGTTCGGGACTGTGCTGCGGCAGGAATTAAACAAAACAGCCATGTGATCAATCCAGTGAGGGATCTTTTCTTAGTTATCGATTACACATTTATTCAAGCGATATAAGGTGTCATCTTGTGCACTTCTTGGATAAAGTTGTAAACTTCGAGTACTGAAAAAAAATTGAAACTCAGCATACACTATTCGTTTTGGAATCGAAATAAGTGTTTTGTATCAAAAAATAGCATGATTAAAAGAATAATCATGAAAAGTACTCGACAATAAGGAGTGAACTACTGCTATGGTAAAGAAAATCATTTCAGATAAGAAAACCGAAATTATTGATGGCATTACGATTAAGTATCATGCCAATGGAAAAACAATATGGTCTAAAGGAAAAACGATCGATGGAATTGCTGAGGGATATTGGGAATGGTACCGCCTGGATGGCACGATAAAACGATCCGGTTATTTTGATAAAGGTAATCCTGTCGGAGAGTGGATTACATACGACGACCAGGGTCATGTATATAAAGTAAGCAGAAAAAAGTAGGTCTGGTGGTTTTACATTTTCTTGAATTTTCATCCTGCAACATTGTTGTTCGAGAATCATTTAGACAAGATTCCGAAAAATTGCCAACTGAAACAGGGCTACCAGAGTCACTTTCACATTGCGGAATAAAGCAAATACGATTTCGCATAGTTTGAGAAGCACAAAAGTGTGAGGGTGGTTGTTGGTGGTTTGCTTTCCATCAGAAAATAATTGAGTGCTGACTTAACTGGATTAGTTTAATTCAAAGCAGTCAAGAATCAACAAGACAGGATATCCGAAACTTGGTCTCAGGACAAGGTTAACAGAATGTGACTCAAAGCGAATAAAATCATATTTAAATAACACAAAATAAAGTTTGTTTTGAAAAGGAATATCCAACCATTTCCAATATATAAAAGATGTGAATCTAATCAATGAGTAAATGACATCCTACAACGAAAATTGCACCTCAGATCTCAAAGTCTTTACTTATTGGGGAGCGATAAAATAGCAAATTAAAGTCTCTAAAAAGCTAACGCCAAAATTGCATAACTTATGTTTCGTAAATTAGATATCTTATTTTGATTAATATAAAACGCCACAATTTGGTAGGGGTTGCTTGTAAAGTTGGGATTTTGTAGGATTTCAGTAGATCAATCGTCAAGAAGAACCATTTTATTTATGCTATATTGGAGAAATTCAATTGATGAAAGGATCAATCCCAACATGTTTCAAATTATGAAAGCATTTTTGAGCGTAGTTATTGCAATTTTTGCAATTTATTCATCATCGTGCGCCCCAAAATCTACTTTGCCAGTAAATGGAGAAGAAAAAACAACCGAACCGGTGCAACAGGTTTTGAAAACAACAATGGGTGACTTTGTAATCAATTCTACTCGTCTGGTTGATGAAGTAAATAATCAACAATCTCAACCGGAAGAAAAGTTTCTTCTTGTCATTTTAACAGATCCAAATGGAAAGAATTTGGTTCCTGGTGAGTTTTTGCTGGAAGATTTCCAAAAAATGATACAGGATAGCAATGGTCAGATTTACGTTTTAGGCGAAGGTGATTTCCAAATTATTTCAACAATGGCTGGATGGGTTGAAGATGAATTTGTGCTCGGTTTTAGGGTTCCTATCGTCGATTCTTATACCTTGTCTTGGTCGGGAAATTCACCAATAGAACTAAATCCGAAGGATGAATAGGAAATCAAAAGTTTGTTTTACGAGAATGGATTTTCACTCTATTTTGAAATTGATTTCAAATAAAGTTCTTCAACACTTTTTCGCGCCCAGGGTGTTCGCCGAAGAAATATCAGACTGGATTTGATGCTCGGCTCATTGTAAAAGCAGCGAATCGGAATCCGCCTCGATAACTCAGCCCAGCCATAATGCTGTACGAGGTAAGTAAGGATCATTTCAAGCGTAATACCATGCAATGGATTTTTGGGTTGTGGGTTTGGAATCATGTTACTATCCCTGTTCGTGAATAAGAAAATTATACCGCATCCAATTTCGCCCAACGAAATATTGACTTTCTTCTGTCATTAAGATTTTTTAGCTTTACGTGGCAAATTTAACAAAAAATTGGGTCAATTGAAGGCAATGGTTTCAATTGAAAACCTTATCCATCGATATATCACACGTGTTCCAAAATGATAAAATCAGACTTCTAAGGTTGGAAAAATACTTCCTTCAAACAATCAATCAATTTTAGAATACAAAAACGATTTAAAGAATCCATTAATATGTTGATCTATTTGGAAATAGGAACAAGTTTAATAGTGTTTCAAAATTAAATGATATTGTTAATTCCAATCAAATAATATCCAATTAAGAGACAATTTCGGAGGCATTTATGGAACTGGGAGCATTCTCTTTAAGCCTGGTTGTGAAAGATATCGCGGTTTCAAAACACTTTTATGAAAACCTGGGTTTCAAACCTTTCATGGGTGATCAATTGCAAAATTGGTTGATTTTGAAAAATGGTAATGCTGTGATTGGCCTGTTTCAAGGAATGTTTGAAAAGAATCTGCTTACCTTCAATCCGGGATGGACGAGCAATGCACAGCCTATGGAAGAATTCACAGATATAAGGGAATTGCAGCGTCAACTCAAAAAGCAAGGCATCACAATGATTACCGAAGCAGACGAAACATCCAGCGGTCCGGCATTTTTTATGATTGTTGATCCGGATGGAAACACAATACTCGTAGATCAACACGTATAGAATTTTCGATCCAATGATCTGGCTCTCAAAAACCAGAAAAAACTTCAATTGTTTTAAAAAGTGAATTTCTAATAATTTTCAAATTGAATTTTACTGTCAAAGCTGGGAGGTCTCATTAAATTTCTTTGAAATGATTGAGATACTTCATATAATCAACTATATGAGCAAATTTGATCCGTTATTCGAAGAAATTCGAATAACGGATCCATAAACGAAGGTTTTCATCCATTTATTGAAGAAGGTTCTGATGGAATCATCAATTACTAGAAAACCTGATTCACTCCTTTACGCAGGCTGGATTACTTTGAATGCGCTATGCATCCCCATTGCATGGGGTATCACCTTTTTCGTGATTACACAAATTGAAAATGTCATTGGCGGCACTATTTTGGTCAATGGGCAGACACGGATTACTGAAGACTATTTGGCCTCATTTGTTCTATTCCCACTCCTTGGACTTATTACGGGACTGTCACAATATTTACTTCTCCGCCGCTATCTGGCAAAGATGGGTTGGTGGGTTGCAGCAACGTTCCTGGGTTGGATCCTGCCATTTATCACTCTGATGTTGGCAAATTCTTTCTTCCAAATTAAGCAAATGGATGACTCTACGATTTCGACATCAATCCTTTTTTTTCTCATGGGTGGCCTGTTCGGTTCAATCCAGTGGCTCGCTCTGAGAAAAAAGATTCGGAATTCGGGATGGTGGATTCTTGCAAATGCTGCAGGTTGGGGTTTGGTGTTATGGATAACCAAAGGAGATATTTCCAACTCATTGGCTGGATTGACCTTTTCAATTCTCCCCCCTTTGATCACATGCTTTGTCTTGTGGATACTATTAACCTGGTCGCGCAGAAAAGACTTATAAACTGTAAAGTGCGAACAAAATTGTAATTGAGCTGATCAATACGAATTAATATCACATTCTAATTTATCGATCATTTGTTGCGCTTTAGCATCTCCAGGAAAGTCAGTGGCAATTTTTCGCCAGAGAGAACAAAAACCCAATTTCGATGCGGGACTTGGGTTGGATATCCACTTTTCTGTTTCAGCTATGGCTTTATCCATATTACCGAGATGGGCAAAAGCGTCAACGAATGGGTAATATTCGCTACCTATGTTGGAAGATAGTCCTTTTTGGTCCGCCTCATTAAACAAATCAATAATCGTTTCAAAATCCTTATTTTGCCAGGCAAGATCTGCTTTTTCAAAATAGTAACACCAACCATGTGCTGGCTCATCACCTACAATTCTTGTCAGTGGCTTCCCAGTTTCGGAGGGGGAAGACGAAATAAGACTTAAATCAGTAAGGTTTGCGCCATTGATCGTTTCTTTTATTCGCCTTTCCTCCATGTCCTGATACGGATTATCTACATCATCCCAAACATATGCCGGTGGGTTTTGTACCGAATCCAGAACCCTCATGCAGCCATCTGAGGAGTAATGAACAAATATTGTTTGACTTGAGTTGCCAGAAAAAGAGTAGATGATATCTTTAAATTCGACGGCCTGATTGGGGATCAATTTTGGAATAAACTTTTTTTGACTGCTATTTAATAAAATAAATAGATAATCTACATTTTTAGAAGTTCCATCCGGATTATAAGTCCAGTTTAATTGCGCCGTTAACGCTCCGCCTGTCCAATAATCACGATATGGCATTTCATAGGCAATAACCATCGTATTTTTTTCGATATCCGGCATCCGCCAAACCATATGCCAATAGAATCGCTTTTGTGAGGACCAAAGATTTTTATAAAAGTTCGCGTTAGAAATTTGATAGACAGTTGATGTCGCAACAATCGCAGCGATGAATAAAACGGCTCGAATTTCATTAGACTCGATTGACTCAATTGCCCAAACCACAAATAAACAGGATCCCATTAAGAAAGCCAAAAGAAAACGATCGTACGGATATACAATATCAATTGGGAGATTTGCAGAAAGGAAAGGAATGATTGCCACACACAGAGACAAAACTGCAAGAGTCAGTGCTTGTTTCCTCCATTTTTTTGTTGAGGATTGATCAATTGGCGAAGCCTTTTTTAAAGCATTTTTTTGCCAAATGATCATTCCAATAAAGACCAAAATCGACACTACCAATATGACGATTGAGACAATTCCGGATTCCGGATAGTTATTCAGGTTAAATGGATTGACCCAGATTCTCAGGATTGAATCGATAATCACTTGATAAAGCGACCTAAGAGTGGATATCAAAGCATTGAAAAATCCCTCAGAAAAAATTGATTTGACTTCCAGTGCATGATTAACGGATTGAAAAAAGAATACCCTCCAAAGTAAGAAGCCGCCATAAATGATACTATAAGGTGCCCAGATTTTTATGACAGCAAAAATTCTTTTCCATAATTTCTGATCGTTTATTGGGTATGTAAACCATATGATGCATAGTCTTGTGAGTTCCAATCCTGCATAGAATTCTGATGCCGGAACTACATAAGCCATTATTAATACTGATAGCAAATAATTAAGTCCAATGTACTTATTTTTTTGGATTGCTTTAACCATTAAAGTAATAGAAAAGAAAAATCCAGCCAGACAGAGGAAAAAGAAACTATAAATAAAAACGATCCAATGTTGTGTAAACCCCGGAAAAACGGCAGATAAAACAGCTGCCCATGCATTTTGTTTCTTTGCTTTTGGCCAAATCGTATTTAACATTTGCCAAAATGCAATCGCTGTCAACCAGCGCGTGATGAGCCCAATTATTTGCCAGACTAATGGATTATCTGAGCCACCCATTAGAAAGTTTGCAACGATAAAATAATAACTAATCAAAGGCCGGGAATTATTAAAAAATTTAATATATTCGGAAGAACCAAACGCATGTTTCCACCACATTAAATACCAATCATCCATGTAGAAACCGACCTTGCCTAAAAATAAACCATAGGCTAAAAAACACAAAAGGCCCAAAATCCATGGTAAAAATGAAATAGAAAAAATGTAGTTGGAAATTCTTTTAATCAAGTTTCTTTTTTTCTCCGTCCTAAAACTAATCCATTTTATCAGCATCCTTTCAAGAGAAGGGGTAAAAAAAGTCTTGAATTTGTTATAGATCTTTTTCAAATTGAAGTTAAAAAAAGATCAAAACGAACAATAAAATTTTTTCGACCTCGAATAAGATGATTCATAAATATTTTATAAATCCAGGACTATTTATCAGATCACTGGCATAAATCTGGTGATCAGATCTTCAAATCTGAAATATTAAATTCTCTTATTATGACAGGTCAAAATTTTTCATTCGTTGAAAGAGATGCTTCACATAATATATAAACAGATTTAATTAGAGACTGAATTTCCCTGCATTTTTGCATTTTCAATTCTGTCGTATAGAATTTGGAACATGTAATCCATTTGATTATGACTTGTGCGTTGATCGATTACTAAAGTCAAAATCTTACTTGCCATTTCAACAGCAATTGCGTTTCCGTTAAGGCGGGGATCGGTAATTAGTCTATCCCAGTGAATCGTCAATCCGATACCAGCGCTTCCTAATTGGTCAAAAAGCCAATCCCGCGATACACCTGAGACATATACGGGCAAACCAAGCGGTGTAATTCCATCTTGTAAGTCAGGAAAAATCGGGGACAATTCTGGTATCCTGGAGATTAGGTTCAGGAGATATTGATAATTTTCTCGGCGAACTTTCTTAATATCTTCCCAATCGACTCGTTCGATCTGCATCTTTTCTTGCGGATCACCCTTAATATTCGAATCTATTTCGTAATAATATTCAGCAAGATTGTAAAGTCGATCCAGTTCTTCAAAGGAATTGGTCCCTTGATAAAGATAATTTGCCAATTTTTCACGATATTCACGGATCAGTGGCAGACGACGATTTGGGCATTCTCGAATTTTGTTTATGTAAGGCGAAAGATCCAATGACGTGGTTAAATATCCACCGTCAAAAGGACCAAATTTTCGCATACTATTAAAAGAGAAGGAACCTGTGGTATGGTCACTGAATCCAGCCTGAGCATTATCTTCCACGACCAACACCCCTTTTTTCTGAAGACTTGCCAGATAGGTTTGAACTTCTAAGGAATGTAAAAAACCGAAATAATTAATGAGGACTATTGCCTGGTGTTCGGCTAGTTTGTTTGTAAGGTCATTCAAGTCAATGGAAAAATCAGGATTGATTTGATAATAATCACATGAAAGCCCACAATATTCCAGAGTTGTAATAATCGTCGGGCACAAATAGGTTGGTAATAATATTTTACTAATTCCATGATCAAGCAAATATGCAGAAATAACGATAAGGCATGCTTTTCCCCCATTGAGAAAAGTCATTTTTTCAGTTGAAATCGTTGGTTTATCCAAAACCCAACGACTGTCATTATAAAATTCGCCGCCAACAAACATAGTGTGGGATCCTTCTGCACTTTATATCATCCTACCGGATCAATATTGTCAGCTCGAAAAAAAAATCAATATTGTTTGGCACAGAATGATAATTATATTCTATCCAACCACTGAACGCTTTTAGGAATTGCAAGAATCTCATTGGCTCCAATCTTCAAAATTCCGCGATTATTTTTTTCCATCTTGAATTCGTCCTTAACTATTCAGTTTTTCCTCTTTGGCCAAAATAGGCATGATTTTGACAGGGTTGCATCTTTGGCATACCCTGATTGGAATAGTAATCGATCAGGCAAGTAAAAATTTAGGATCATCTTTTGGTTGCGATTTTCTTTGATCTCCCGGAGAACTAAACTTTTTTTCTTATTCCTTGAATCCTCCCAATAATTGATCAAAATCAGGTGTTTCGGATCTGAAGAAAATGCATTCCATTAGCTAACCCGGGTATAAGTTCAAGGCAAGGATGAGTTTATGGATATGGTAGGAAAAGAAGGAGAGTGAGAAAAAAGTCAAATTATTTTCGTGGTAACAATTATTTCCTAAGAAAACGTAACCTAAAACCACAATCAACTAGTATCGAACCTGAAACAACTAATTTGTGTGAAAAATTATCAGTTCACCTGGAAATGGAGTGCCGTTCTTTTGATGTGTCATAATTAATATTGAGCAAAAATGTGGATTTTCTAAATTCGCTTAATTTAATGGGAGTTAATTAAATGAAAAATAAAACATCTGGTGTGAAATTAGCAATGTACTTTTCAACTGCTCTCATCGCTTTAGGTGGACTTTATATTATTCTGATTGCGTGGGGTCTCATTACTGCCGATCCAGCTACTGGTATGATTCAAAACGACAAAAAAATATTAATGGAAATAACAACCATTTTATCTTCAATACTTTTATTGTTATTTTTCACTTCGATACATTTTTTTATAGAACCGAGGAACATCTTTTTTAGCTTTTTGAGTATCATCTTCATGTCTTTTTCCACTGTCTTAACATGTTGTGTACATTTTATTAGTATTAGCGTGGCTGATAAAATATTAATGGCAAACGAATTGTTAACTCCCATATTATCAATGGGTTGGCCAAGTGTATTATTATCTATAGATATACTTTCATGGGATTTCTTCTTTGGTTTGGCTATCCTGTTTCTCGGAATTGGGCTTTTTGAAAATGAAAATCAAAGAAAAACCGCCGTATTAATGTTGTTATCCGGCATTTTCTCATTATTTGGATTAATCGCTCTTCCGCTGGATAATATGAATATCAGATATATTGGAGTATTTGGTTATACGCTTTTACCAGTAATTGTCTGCATCTATTTTAATTTTGCCATGAAAAAGAATTCCATGATCATCCCTATTGATTCTTAGAAATGCAAATTGAAGCAAACTGAGGAATAAAGAAATACACCGAAATGATGGTCTTTAAATATCTTTTCACCTAGAGAAAACTGGTTTCATTTTTGTGAACATATTCTTTTTTTTTGTTACGAACTATAAATCATTTTTCATAGATGATACAATAAAATCATAATCAACTAAGGTTCGTTTGTCTTTTGTACCAGTCAGCATTTTTTGCCCTCTTCAAAACCGAATGACTTTGCTGTAAACCTGACTGATTCAGGATAAGGAAATAATCAAATGAGAGTTATAACAGATGCTTCCGCAAATTTAACAGCAGAGAAAGCTGCTACATTAGGTGTCGAAATGGTGCCTTTTCAAGTCACGTTCATGGGTAAAACATATAAAGATGGGGTTGATATTCATCCTGAAGACCTGTACAAAATGTATATCGATCATCCGAATGAATTTGTTACCACTTCGCAACCCTCAACAGGTGACATTGTCTCAGCTTATGAAAAGAGTGGTAATGACGAAATTCTTTCAATACATCTCTCGTCCGGCTTGAGTGGTGCATATGCCTCTGCCATACAAGCAGCTCGCATGGTATCAAATCCCAACATCACCGTGATTGATTCTTTCACCGTAGGACCAGCGTTAGGTTGGATGGTAGAAGTGGCAGCCATTGGTATCAAATCCGGTTGGAGTAAAGAGCGAATCCTCGAGATGGTTCAGAAGGTAAAAGAGAACACAATGACCATGGTGACGTTCAGCGATCTGAAATATCTTATTCATAGTGGGAGAGTCAGTCATCTAAAAAGCATCATTGCTTCCATCTTAAAAATAAAACCAATTATTGGGATGGATGATGAGGACGGTCGCTACAAGACCGTTGGTCAGGAAATTACCAGTAAACGGGCAATGCGTTTGATGGTGAAAAAAGTACATGAACGCTTTGGTGATCAAAAACTGCGGATTCAATTGATGCATGGAAGTAACTTGCCAGGTGTAGATTTGCTTCGTGAAGTGGTTCATGAGATTTTGAATGGTGAGGAAGATCCGTTGGTACCTGTTACGCTTGTTCTTGGGGCACACGCAGGTCCTACAGTGGTTGGTCTGGCAGCAACACCAAAGATTATTTTTGAAAGCCTGATTAAATAACGATAACAAACTGAATTATTTCCTGATCGCCCGCCTCCATTTTGGTGGAAGCTTTTATTATTCGCTATTTTCTTCTGGTAACCCATATTTTCAATTAATTTAGAATAAAGTAGAGGCTTTTTCTTGAATGTTGCATTTTTTGATGTAAAAAAATTAATTCAAATTCAAATAATCTCTTCAATCAAAATTATTGAAATAGTTGGTAACATAATGAAACCATATGTAGCGCTTTTTAGAGGAATTAATGTCGGTGGGCATAGTACGCTTCCCATGAAAACTCTGACTTCCATTCTTGAAGACCTTGGGGCGGTTAATGTTAAAACCTATATCAATAGCGGAAATGCTGTTTTTCAAATTTCTGAAGAAAATCTTCCCTTCCTGCCTGAAAAGATCATTAATTTAGTCAAGCAAAAATGTGGTTTTGCACCTCATGTCCTTTTGTTAAGTATGGCTGAGTTTGAAAAGGCAATGAATGAAAACCCCTTTCCAGAAATGGAACTGTTTCCTGCCAACCTCCATTTAGGTTTTCTAGCATCCAAGCCAGAAAATCCAAATTTTGTGAAAATAGACAGTCTAAAAAGCGAAAGTGAAAGATATCGACTAACTGAAAACATGTTTTACCTATGCGCACCGGATGGAATCGGTCGATCTAAGCTGGCCAGTAACATCGAAAAAATATTAGGCGTGCCAATGACCGACAGAAACTGGAGAACTGTCTGTAAAATTCGTGAAATGTATTCTAAGTTTACAAGTTGAGTACCATTATCTGGAAGAAATAATGGTTGACATGGTGATTTTTGCTGGCAAACTCAACTTTTCGATTTAAATGCATATTATTACTTTTATCCAACTACACTTTATATTGAAATTAATTTGATTTATTACAACCCATCTATTACCAATTTAATTTTCTAAGGCTAAATGATGACTCTTTGAAGTCTCCAAAATGATAAGATCTAATTTGACATTGACCAGTTAACACTAATTGAAGATCAGATCAGGTAGATTGAAAACGTTTTTCATTATTATTATTTCTCAAGGGTCTGATATCTTTTTCCCGGCTTACCCCTTTTTTTTGAGTAAGCGGTATAATCGCAAAGTACAGTTAATCCAATAAACCAATCAATAGCTGCCTGCACCTATCTGATTACGTGATACAAGTCCAGGAAGGACAATAAATATATGGAAAAAATCACTTTGCGACCGGTAAAACTGGAACGTGATTTCGGGCAGCTTGCCGCTTTGTTCTCTATCGAACAAAATCAACATACATCTGAATCTGCTTTGATTCTAGATTACAAAGAACATAAAGAACGTATTATCCGTCTCATGGTCGCTGAAAATGATCAGGGCGAAATGCTTGGATTTAATTGGGCTGTCCGAAGCCGGTTTGATCCGAAACAAGTCTATTTTTACATTATCGTCAAACCGGAATACCGAAAGCATGGTGTTGGCAGTCGGTTATATGAAGATTTAGAACAAGCAGCAAAAAAAGCACGAATTAATAGTATACAGATTACTATTCGGGATACGTGTCCCGATTGCGAAGCATTTGCCGACAAACGAGGTTTCATTGAAAAGTCTCACTACATCGGTTTAGCTTTAAAATTAGATACGTTTGATAACCAATCCTATGACGATCTTATTGCTAAATTGAAGGGTGAGGGTTTTCATTTCACTTCCATGGAAGCGATGGGGAATACGGAAGACGCCCAGCGTAAACTTTATCAATTAAATGATTCAACATCGATGGAAAAAATCATACCGGAAGGGGAGCACTCCTGGCTTTCATTCGAAGATTTTAAGGAAAAAGTAATCCAAACAGATTGGTA
>PHBS01000155.1 GCA_002841995.1 Chloroflexi bacterium HGW-Chloroflexi-8 | reverse complement strand
CGCGAAAATGAGAAAGCTCAGATTGAAAAAGAAGAAATCTATGAGGAAATCTATCAACCGGTACTTGATAGCTTTAAAATGAATCCTGAAAAAGTAAATGAACTTATTCCATATAATTTTATTTTTGAATTCAGAGATAATACGGATTCTTTTTCATTTGAAGTGCCCATTTCATGGTTGTACCAATCGACTACTTCCGGCGGTCTAATAACAGATAATTTTTATTCACCGGATAATCGCTCCATTCTTCAGCATGTAATTTTCTATCCTGATGATGTTTCCGATCCGAATGTGATTGCCAAGACGATATATCAAGCAAGCCAATCTGTATTGTCTGGTCCACCCTTTGAAGGTGTACTTGAAACCCGAACCGTGAATGATGACGGTAGTGTTTATTTAAAGTGGAAAACCGAAAAGGGTGACTGGCAAATCGAAAGCATTTTCTACATCCAGGCTGCAAAAGTTCTTGCGCTAACAGGAATTGTTCAGGAAGAATTTATTGATATTTACCAATCCAGTATCGATTACGGTTTGGATTGGTATGCAGTCCCTGCTGCCGAATGATGATCAATTCGCAAAAGACAGCGCTTGGTCCAAATCTGCTAATAAATCTTCCACATTTTCGATACCTACCGAAACCCGGATCAGACCATCGCTGACTCCTACTTTGATTCGTTCTTCTCTTGGGACAGAAACATGGCTCATGCTGGCAGGGTGCTGGACAAGTGTATCTACATTTCCGAGTGTTGGAACGATGGACATCAATTCTAAGTGGTTCATGAATTGGATCCCAGCCGGGAGACCGCCACTTAACTCAAACGCCAACATACCCCCAAAGGCAAGCATTTGCTTTTGGGCAACATTAAATTGGGGGTGACTTAATAAACCAGGGTAAAAAACCCTGGAGACAATTGGTTGGTTTTGTAACCAGGTTGCAATTTTCATGGCGTTTTCACAATGGCGCTGCATGCGGAGTTCGAAAGTTTTTAAACCAATTTCGGTTAGCCATGCATCGAATGGAGAGGGTGTGGCACCAAATAATTTTACAAAACTGTAGAGCGAGTTTTTAACCCACTCTTTGTGTCTGCTTAAAGCGATCCCACCGATGATGACACCGTGTCCGGATAAATATTTTGTGGTTGAGTGGATGATAATATCTGCACCCTGGTTGAATGGCCGCTGACAGTAAGGGCTGGCAAAGGTATTATCGACCAGTAGCCAAGATTGGTATTTGTGTGCAATTTCTGCAACGCTTTCCAGATCAATCACACTCAAATTTGGATTGGAAGGCGTCTCAGCATAAGCCAGTTTTGCGTTTGGAAACTTGGCGAAGGCTTGTTCCCATTCATCCGGACTTCCTGTGGGAAGCCAAACGATGTTAAGCTTGTTTTGCTCTTGTAACTGTTTTAATAAGCTATTGGTAGAGCCATAAATATTTTGCTGGGCTATCAGTGTTTCACCGCTTTTGACGACCGCAGAAATGGCTGATGTAATTGCTGCCATTCCTGAAGAAAACAGGTAACCTTCTGCCTGCTCTTGAAGGTCAATACACTCCAATGCAGCGATTTTATCCACGACTTGCAGGTGATTGGGATTATCCATACGCGTGTAGATAAAATTCTTCTTTTCTCCCTGAAAAGCAGCAGAACCACTTTCGACATCCTCAAAACGAAAAGCAGAAGTCTGGTAAATCGGGCTAATATGTGGATTGGGTGTCTGGGAACTTTGACTGAAATGATTAACGAGAGTCGAAATTCCATATTTGGCTTTCTTCATGTCCGCCTCCAGGAAAAAGATTGGTTAAATTATACCTTTCTTCTTATTTGCAAATATTGACGAGATAAGCGCGATGGGGTATCCTTTAGGCGTCCGGGTGGGGCCGGCGCGGCGGAAACCTACGAACCCCGTCAGGTCCGAGAGGAAGCAGCGGTAAGGAGGTATTTCTGGGTGCCGCCGGGAACCCTACCCGGGCATTTTTAATCCTGAGGATGAGTGGACTTCAATTCGGGTTCACGAAGAAGATTTATGACTGAAACCCCACCAATCTGTAATTATGAAGGCTCTGATTACCAGAATACTTTCTGGGATCAGGGGAATCGAGCATATGAAGATGCTGCGGAAGGGGTAGCTCTAAAGCGACTTTTACCCAAAGAGGGGAAATTGATGCTCGAGTTAGGTGCAGGAGCAGGCCGGAACACACCTCGATATCAGGGATTTGAGCGGGTTGTACTTCTGGATTATTCACGCAGCCAGCTCGAACAAGCTCAGCAACGATTAAGCGCTGGTCTTTCCAATCGATACTTATTTATTGCTGCCGATGCTTACAAGTTGCCATTCCAAAATGGTGTTTTTGATGGTGCCACAATGATCCGAACTTTGCATCATATGGCTGAACCACGTCTTGCTTTAGAACAGGTTCGAAATGTACTCAAAGAAAATTCGATTTTTATTTTAGAATATGCCAATAAACATAATCTGAAAGCAATTTTTCGATATTTTTTCAAAAAACAACACTGGAATCCCTTTTCTCCAGAGCCAATAGAATTTGTCGCCTTGAATTACGATTTTCACCCTGCCACGGTACGCTCCTGGTTACAAAATAGCCAGTTTGCAGTAGAGCGGCAATTGACAGTTTCTCACTTTCGGATGTCATTTTTTAAGCGATTCATTCCTACAAAGATGCTGGTTTTTATGGATAGCCTTGCTCAATTGAGCGGGGACGCCTGGCAGCTTAGCCCAAGCGTGTTTGTTCGCAACCGAGCTGTTGGAGAACGAACGCAAGGTAGGGAAGGGCTATTTTTTAAATGTCCGGCATGTGGGAACGGCCTGACTGATTCACAAATCGAAATTGTTTGTAATGAATGTGATCGGCATTATCCAGTCGAAAACGGGATATATGATTTCAGAGTGGATAAGTAATTAAGGAAGACGATTTTACTGATCAGTCAGGTTGCTATTGGTTTTTTCCACAACCCAGAAGTGAGATAGACCGAAAACCTGAAAAGGTGTCTTTTCAAGGAATTGTAAAATATTACGCAGGATGTTCCCGATTTTGGGGGATCGGGCGATGATATTGTCATATGCTCCAAATATTGTTGAGCGTTGCAGGAATTTGACCGGCAAATCCTTAAACCGTTTTTGGAGATCTTTTCGGGTATAAACCTGAACATGTGGTGCCAATTTATCTCGAATGGCGCGAGGCAAATAATTAATAAATGGAATATTGCCAAATTTATACTTGCCGCGCCAAACAATGCCATGTGTCTCAAAAGGATATCCCCGGTTGGGACAAAAAATCACCATTCGTCCACCCGGTTTTAAGGTGCGAATCATTTCACGAACAACCTGGTAGTCATCGTTTACATGTTCTATTACTTCATTGCTGAAGATCAAATCAAAATAATCATCTGGAAAAGGCAGGTGTTCACCAACGCCACAGACAAGCTGTGATATCCGTTCGTGTGCCTTAATGGTTCGTTCGTGTTCCACATCCAGACCAACGGCTTGTTGTGCATCCTCAGCCAAGTGTGAAAGATATGCTCCTAATCCGACACCATTTTCAAAAACTTTTCCATGGACACGATTACCGGCTGCCTGACGAATCATTTTCAGTCGTCGGTCTTGCCCGGCTCTCCAAACGTATGAAGGTTCACCCCGTAATGCAGCCTTGTCCGAGTGATTATTTGTCATGCTTTAATTCTACTCCGGGTTTAATGGATACAATGCTTCCACTTGCGTATCGGTGTGGGGACCCCGATCAATCCTTATAAGCCCAATGGATAGCGACCGTGCCAAACATATGACGTTTGAAATTGACAGATTGAAAAGCATTTTTTTTCAAATGAGAACTGAGTTCCTCAGCTGTGAGGAAGTGATCTGTAGAGGTTGGTAAATAAACATAAGCCTCACGATCACCGGAGAGTAACTTTCCTACAAAAGGAATAATTTTGTGCGTATGAAAATAAATCAGTGGACTGAGAATATTTTTTCCGGGACGGGTGGTATCCAGGGAAACAAAAATACCGCCATGTTTTAGAATCCGCCATTGTTCAAGTAGTGCCCGATCCAGATCGACAACATTACGTAGTAGAAAGCCGGATACGACAGCATCGAAACTTTCGTCACAAAAAGGGATATTTAACGCATCCGCTGCAGAAAAATTTAGTTTCGGTCCGGGACGTTTTTGGCCGGTTTGCATCATTCCCATAGAAAAATCGGCTGCAAAAATTTTCCTGCCCGGGTATTGGCGGTGAGCCTCCTGGGCCAGATCACCCGTCCCGGAAGCCAGATCCAGAATGGCACCGTTTGGAGGCAAGGCAGTTTTTTGGATGACAATTTTTCTCAAGCGCACGTCCATGCCAAAAGTCATCAATCGGTTCATTAAATCATAGCGAGGTGCAATTCTATCAAACATGCGCCGCACAGCATGGGACCGTTCTTTAGGAGTTTGTTTGATCATTATTCCCGTATGGAACCCAGGCTAAAATTGTCGTTCCTACTCCGGTTTCGGACGTCAACTCGACGTCTCCACCCACATTTCGTGCGCGGGTCTGCATGTTCGCCAGACCATGACCAATATTCATTTGTTGATTTTCAAAATCAAATCCGCGACCATCATCACTGACTTCCAATAAGGCGCGTTGCGGTGTTTTCCATAATGTAATTTGAACACTGCGTGCACGGGCATGTTTTGCAATATTTGCGAGTGCTTCCTGGCAAATATGAAATAATGCCAGTGCATTTCCCTGTTCAAGGTTAAGAAAACCATCTGTGGGTCCTTGTAAAGCAATTTCCAGGAGTGTATTCGCACGCAATTCATTGGCTAATCGTTGAATTCCATTCATCAGACTTTCGTCATGAAGTTGTCGCGGGCGCAGATCCAGAATGTAGGATCGAATATCACGTATCGCGCTGTTCAAATCCACGATCGATTGTTCAATTCGATGTCGGGCGGCATCTTTATCTTCATTTAACAATAAGCGGGCATGCTCCAGAGTCAGACCGACCGCATAAATGGATTGAATAATGCCATCATGTAAATCCATGCCGATTCGTTCCCGCTCTTCCAGAATCGCGAGACGACGTCCCTGTAAATTAAGCTGCATATTTTCAATCGAAGTGCCTAACCAGGAACTGATCGTCGCCAGGAATTGCATTTCCAACTCGTCCAAAGGTTGTGGATGGCTGGTGCCGACGCACATGACTCCCAATGTTCCCTGTCGCCCCAATAAAGGCAGAATAGCTAACTGGCGGAAATTTCGCTCTGTAATGGCTTCATCCAATTCCAGGTTATCATTTTCGATTGGCAAATCCAGTAATCGTGGTTGACCATCCTTGGCGGTCACACCGATATAACCCTCACCAAGGTTGAAAGTCCTGTTACGCCAGATTCGTTCCACCATATCTCCGCGATGTAGGGCCAGCTTCAAACTGCGGCGATCTTCTTCCATCAGGAAAATTTCACCTACTTCCAATCTCAGGTAATCCATCAGCTGGTTAAGGGCTTTTTCGAGAATCTCGTTCTGATCCGAAGAGGTTGCCATGGTTGATGCAAGCTCGTTCAATAAGGCTAAATTTTCATTTCGGCGGGTGATAACCTTTTCATTTTGTATTAATCCGCTATACATGCGCGCATTGGAAATTGCGACAGCAGCGTAGGCTGCCATCATCTCAATCAGAATCTGATCATCCTCAGAAAATTCATCATCTCCGATCTTATCGGTGAGATAGATCTGTCCCAAATTCTTATCCCCAATATAAATCGGTACCCCCAAAAATGAAGTCATGGCAGGATGAGATTTTGGGTAGCCGCTGCTGCGTGGGTCAGCATGCAAATTGGACAGGCGAATGCTTTTTTTTGTTCTTGTTAATTCTCCGAGCAGTCCGCGCCCAACAGGCAGGTGATTCATTTTTTCGCGGTCAGCTTCAGTGAGTCCAATCGGTATAAATTTCTCCAATACCCCTTTGTCGTTATTGACACCCAGGGCAGCATATCTTGCTCCGGCCTGCTCACAAGCCACCGTGGCGATACGCTTTAATAAAGATTCCAATGATGTATCCTGCACCAGTTCAATACTGGCCCGATGCAAGGCAATCATTCGATTCTCGAGTTGTTCACGGGTTAATTCAGGCATTCCCACAATCTTTCCGCATACTTGGGTGAATTTGTATTTTACTCTACATTATCTGAATTCACAAAAATAAATGCTCAAGGTCAAAGGGTAGAAGATACCGGGGAAGAGAACCATGGAAACTGATGATCCTGCCATTGTCTATAAAGGGGCTATGGTATACTTTGCGCGGCTTAAAAGGTTGTGATGGCAGTTTTGACAGTAACCAATTTAACGAAAAGTTTTGGTTCGGTTGATATATTCAACGGGATCTCCTTTAGCATTTCAAATAAAGCAAAGGTCGGGTTAGTTGGTCCAAACGGGGTGGGTAAAACGACTTTGCTGCGAATAATTGTCGGTGAAGAACCTGCTTCGGATGGAGCAGTAAGCCTGACGAAAGGTATGCGGGTTGGATATCTCCCGCAACAAGCCAAATTTCTATCTGAAAGAACACTAAAAGAAGAATGTATGAGTGTTTTTTCTGGGATGATCGCAAAACAAAATCAACTCCATGAGCTTGAGAAGCAAATGGGTATTGACTCGTCCGATATGATTGGACTTGTCGAAACTTATGGAAGTCTACAGGCAGAATTTGAGCTTGCCGGTGGTTATCAATACGAAGTTCGTATCCAACAGACTTTAGCTGGTTTGGGTTTTTCACCGGAAGATGGGGAAAGACCCCTGCAGCAACTTTCTGGTGGTCAGAGAACACGGGCATTTCTGGCCAAGCTGCTACTTGAAGAGCCCGATTTATTGCTTTTAGACGAACCTACCAACCATCTGGATATTGGCGCTGTTGAGTGGCTTGAGGCCTATTTAAAGGATTGGAGAGGGGCGGTGCTCATCGTTTCCCACGACCGTTATTTTTTGGATCAGGTGGCTGAATTAATTTGGGAAATGACACCAGATCTGGAAACTTATAAAGGAAACTATAGTACTTATTTGCAGCAGCGTGGTGAACGTTACGCTCGAAAACTGGCAGAATATGAAGCTCAAAAGACCTTTATTGAAAAAGAAGAAGAATATATTCGCAGAAATATTGCCGGGCAAAATACCAGACAGGCTAAGGGCAGGCGTACAAGGTTGGAACGCATGCTGGATGAAGCAAAAATCACACCTCCACCCGCTGAAAGACGGTTGATGCGTTTGAGCCTGAACGCTCTAAACCGGTCCGGCAACCAGGTATTAAGAACTTGCGGTTTGCAAGTTGGCTACGAAGATGAAGGTAGTCCTTTGTTTTCCACTCCGGACTTGATATTAAATCGAAAAGAATGTGCGGCCATAATCGGTCCGAATGGTGCCGGAAAAACAACTTTCCTGAAAACAATTCTGGCACAAATCCCGCCATTTGAAGGCCAGGTTGAATTAGGCGCCGGATTAAGAATCGGGTACTTTGCACAAGCACATGAAGACCTTTCTCCAGAGCGGACATTAATGCAGGAAATTGAAATTGTTAATCCTCAATTGTGTCCTGCTGAAATTCGTGATTATTTAGCAAAGTTTTTATTTCGTGGAGAAGATGTTTTTAAGACCGTTAAATTGCTTTCTGGTGGAGAACGAGGTCGCCTGGCTTTAGCAATACTGGGACTGCGTGGCGCAAATTTGCTCCTACTGGACGAACCGACCAATCATCTGGATCTACCCTCTCAGGAAATTTTACAAAGCATGTTGTCAGAATTTGATGGCACAATCCTGCTCGTATCTCACGATCGATTCTTGATTGACGCATTGGCAACTCAAATTTGGGAAGTGGATCCGAAAAATAATTGTCTGATTGTTTTTGAGGGTTCCTATAGTGAATATAAGGATTTTCAATTTAAGGACACTCAGAAGAAAAATATTGAGCCAGTTAATCTAATTTCAGATAAAACCACCGCTCCATTGAAACTTCCCGAAAAAAAAGCAGGTTTGTCAAAAAATGAACGAAAGCGTCTGGAGCAAAGGATAAAATTGGCGGAAGCAGAGATTTCAGAATTAGAAGCCCTACAGGCGCGTTTGGAGATTGAACTTCAGAATCCACCCAGCGATAGTACAGCGGTCATTAAATTAAGCGAAGAGTACGACCGAACGCACAAGATGTTACAAATACAACTACAAAATTGGGAAGAAATTGCCAGCCAATTGGAAGAAGAGCAATAGCTGGAATGAGCTTGCAAAGATTTCAGATCGAAAAGTTTATCACTTTTTGAATTTAGGGATCAAGATTGACAAGGCATCATATAATCTGTCCAGATCCTGAGGATCATTGTAGACCTGGTAAGAAATTCGCAGAAAATGACGATTGTTCCATTCGATTGGGGGAATTTCAATCTGAAAATTATCATAAAGTGCAGTTTTAAATTGACCCAGATCAGAGATTATTGGAAGTTCGATTGCGGCCATTTGGATAAACTGATTTTCAAGCGGATAGAGGATGTTCTTTCCGGTGAGTTCTGTGAACTTTGGTAAATATGATAAGAGCTGCTGATGACAGTCCTTGACCACAACAGGCCAATCATTGAATTGCATGAATTCGATTGCGGAAGGCACACTGAGATAAGCTGCCGGGTCGTGAGTCCCTGTCCAAGTGAGCATATCCACAAATTGTGATCCACTGGAAAATTCAGGATTTGTTCGAGACCCCCAACTCAGGACCAAAGGATCTAAAAGCTGCTGCACGTCCGGATGGGCATATAAAAACCCAGCGCCTTTTGGGGAAAGCATCCATTTGTGGCAGTTTCCCGTGTAAAAATCCGCATGTAATCTCTTCAGATCCAGTGAAATTTGCCCGGGTGCATGTGCCCCATCAATCATAGTGAGGATTCCGTTTTGACGAGCCCGTTCACAAATGAACTCGACAGGTAATCGTAAAGCGGTTGGCGAAGAAATATGGCTGATAAAAATTATCTTTGTGTTTTTATTGACTCCCGACCAAAATTGTTCTGCCATTTCTTCTGATGTAGCCGCGGGGAATGGAATCGATTGATGTCGGTAAACTGCGCCTTGTTTTTTGCAATAGAATTCCCAGACAGTATCACAGGCACCATATTCATGGTCGCTGGTTAAGACTTCATCTCCAGGATTCAGGTGCAGGGATCGAGCAACCAGATTGACGGCATACGTCGCATTGGGAACAAAAACGACATTGTCCGTTTGAAGGCCGATGTAGCGGGAAAGCACCTGCCGGGCTTGTAGCAGGAGATCGTGATATTTTCTACCCAGAAAAAGGACAGGCTGACTTTCAAGTTGCTTTTGCCAGTTTTGGTAAGTCTCAAAAACTGGT
>PHBS01000154.1 GCA_002841995.1 Chloroflexi bacterium HGW-Chloroflexi-8 | reverse complement strand
AAAGCCACATAAATCGGTAAAGCGGCAAATGGTATCCAAATATAGACCAGGGTGATGATCACTGCTCCCGGGCTGTAAAATAATCCGCTGATTGGTTCTTTGATAATGCCCAGCCATAGTAGAAAGCTATTCAGCAATCCGCTGGAACCCAAAATGACCCGCCATGCTAAAACACGCAATAAAAAGCTGGTCCAGGCCGGAATGATCAGTAAATTCAATAACAGACTTTGTTTTTCACCACCATGAAATGCCATAAAATATGCGACAGGGTAGGCCAGAAAAATGGTGTAAATCGAAACGATCAATGCGATCCAAAGTGAACGCCACATCAGGCGTTGATAAGAACTGTTCTGGAAAAACTCAACATAACTGCTGGTTGAAAAAACAGCGCTATCTGCACCAAAAGCGGATTTTTGAAAACTGAGAACAACCAGTGTGATTAACGGCAGGATCAGTAAAATTAATAGCCAAAGTGCGGCTGGAGCAACCAGCATAACTAATTGCCCTTTGCGTGGAATTCCGGATAACGCTTTTTCAGTTCCCGACCGGATACTTTTTTCCGGGGTGGAGGAAATCACATTTTTGGTTGTCATGGAGCGGCTTTGACTTCATTCCATAAATCTGAGAGCTGATCACGACGTTCGGCAGTCAATGGTTGGTACCAGTGGGTATGTTCTAATGCATAGTCCAGGTCATTGAAACCGAGCATTTTTACCACATCCGCGTCTACAAATTCCAAGGATTTGGTGTTTGCAGCGCCATACCAATATTCATTCGTAAAATTTGCCATTGATTGTACGTCGATTGCAGCGTTCAAAAATTCATAGGTGAGGTCAAGCGCGCTGTTGTTCGTACTAATCCCATATCCACACACACCAGCCAGGTACCCTTCTTTAGGTTCAACATAGGAGACATCATATTCCTCGTCGACCAGAGATGCATAAGTATCCTGCCAGGCACTCGCGACAATCCAGGCATCACCAGATGCAGAAAGATCAATCGCCTGGGTATAATCCAGCCAATAAGTGAGTAGGTTAGGTTTTAATTCAATTAATTTTTGTTTGATAAATTCATCATCTTCAGGTGAAGGATTAAATGGGTCTTTTCCAAATGCTAATGCAGCGGCGGCATAAGAGACTTCGCCGTTATCCCACAGGCTGACATGTCCTGCATATTGAGGATCCCACAGGTCGGCCCAGGAATCCGGGATTTCAGCGACCAGGTCGGATCGCACTAAAAGGGCTTCGTAATACCAATCCCAGGGCACAAAATATTGCTTTCCATTGAATTCACCTTGTTTACGAAAGACTTCCGGAATATCATTCCAACTGGTCAATTTGCTGGTATCAATGGGTTGGACGAGACCGGAATCCACGTACAGACTCCACCAGGAAGAGCAAGGGTGCATAATGTCAGCATTAAATCCGCTTTGCACTTTTGAAAATGCTTCCGCATCATCACCAAATACGCTGACTGTCACATAATCACTAATATTCTCAGCATACTTATCCGTAAATGGAACAAAAAATTGCGGATATTCCGTTACTTCATAACCAGTCCATTCCAGAATTACGAGTGGTTTTTCTGGTTTATCGATTTCCTGCGTTCCAGCCCCAGCCGAACAGCCAGCTAACAGCGCTGCAATCAGCGCAGCCAGTAAAATTACTGCATGAAATCGGTAAATCTTCATTTAGTTTGGTACCTTCCTTTTTTTACAAACTGATGGTGCATAAACCGGAGTTAACCAATCCATGCACCATTTGAATACGTTAATAATTTGTTGGCTTATTTTCCTATAGTTTGTCAAAAAATGCAATATACAGGGAAGAATTGATCGGCTGGAAGCATAGAATGTAGGGGAGTAGATCCTGTGTTTTAAGGTCGGGACACTTGTGCCTGTAAGGTATTGTGGAAAAGATGAGAGAAACGGTTGGAAAAGTTACATGCCTAAAAATCATTCTCCAGCCCGGCTTCTTTCTTTTATGTCTGGCATTCATGATCAGAGATTAAATCCGAGCCTCTGACCAATAATTTTTATACTTCCACCTATATAACATGGCTTGCGATAGTCCATAGTCCCTCATCCGGGTTGAGGCCTCTGTTCTTTTTGTCCTGAATAAGAATAATAAAAGGGCAATGAAATTAATTCATCACCCTTTTATAAAGAGATTGGTTTTAAGATTTACAAATCATAAACCTCGCCGAACTTTTTATTCAGGTAGCGCATATAGGGTTCGGGCGTGATTTTTGAACCAGTAACACGCTGAACTAATTCCTGAGGTTCAAACTTTTTACCATGCTGGTGGATATTGGTTCGTAACCAACCCAATAAGCCTTCAAAATTTCCTGCGCTTATTTGGTCTTCAAGATCAGACATTTCTGATCCGATTTTTTCCCATAATTGGGCAGATACCAGGTTTCCCAGGGCATAGGTCGAGAAGTAACCCATATTTCCATAGGACCAATGTACGTCCTGCAAAACGCCTTCGGCATCGTTTTGTGGGGTGATGCCCAGGTATTCTTCTACTTTCGCATTCCAGGCAGCCGGCATATCTTTGATGGCGACCTTCCCTTCAATCATGGCGATTTCAAGTTCCAGGCGAAGCATGATATGCATATTGTATGTGGCTTCATCTGCTTCCACCCGGATTAATGATGGATTGACCTTATTAATTCCGCGATAGAACTTTTCCAGGCTTATAGGTGATAGTTGTGGAAAGACCTCTTGCAGGCGCGGATAGAAAAATTTCCAGAATGGTAACGAACGACCAACCAGATTTTCCCACATTCGGGATTGGGACTCATGGATTGCCAGGGATGCTCCTCTGGCTAAAGGTGTGCCGATCAAAGCTCGGGAGACGCCTTGCTCATACATGGCATGGCCGGTTTCATGCATTGTACCGAACAGCATTGGATTCAAGAAATCCGGGTAAACACGAGTCGTGATCCGAACATCATCCATACCGAAGTTGATGCTGAAAGGATGGGGTGCTTTATCCTGCCGGCCACGTTTCCAATCATAGCCAAAGCGAGTGACGACTTCCACACCAAAATCCCATTGTTTTTGTTCATCGAAAGGCTGATGTAAAAATGAGTCATCAATGACGGGTTTTTCAGCAATTTTTCGGATCAATTCGACTTGCTGAGGCCGAAGTGTATTAAATATTGCTTTCACATCTGCAGTTTTCATACCCGGCTCATACTGATCCAGTAAAGCATCATAGGGATGATCAAATTCGGGGTAGAATGCAGCAAATCTTTGGCTGAGGTCTACAATTTTTTCCAGATGTGGTTGAAAAATTGAAAAATCTGATTTTTGTCTGGCTTCCACCCAACCGTTAAAGGCCAGTGTGGTTACCTGGGCAGTCTCAACCACAAATTCGGATGGAAGGCGAACTTCAACATCAAATTCGTGTTTGGCTAATTTAATTAATCTGGCATCGTCAGAATCCGGATCCAATTCTTTCGCGTATTCTGTAAGTTCCTCTAATAGTTTTCCCATCTCTGGGGCAACGCTCCATTCGTGCGCAACCCTGCTGAGAACCGCTAATTGATTTCCTCGGGATTCTGCTCCGCCAACTGGCATATAGGTATTTTGATCCCAGCCTAATACAGCTGCAGCCTGGCTGAGATATACGATATCTGACATTTTTTCTTTAAAAATCTTCAGTTTTTCTTCCATAATTTCTCCTTTAAATTGAGATTATATTCCTAATTCGATTGCACAATTATCGGTCTCTTCTTGATTGTATTTTGAGGTTCCAGGATCATCATTTTGTTCATTCTTTTTTCCGTTACGTTTGTTTGACGAATCACTGGTTTGGCTATTGTTTTGCATCGCATCTTTATTCACCCAATCTTCTACCAGGATTGCTTCAGCAACTTCTTTCCAATGAGCATTTGACATCCGCTTTATCATGTTGACCAGCCTTATTTCATTTGAAAACCATTGGCAACGATAAAAATAACCGTATCGGTAAAATAAATTTTTACGATAAAATCATTTTACAAGTTAAATTTAAAATTGTCAACTGGTCAACTGTCCTATGTATATATTATTTTATTTTCCACCAACAAAAATTTACTTAATCATCGAAAGGAAAACGGGAACAATCATAGGATCAAAATATTTACCTGATTCTGATTGTAGATAATCAAAAACTTTGTCTTTTTTCCAGGCAGATCGATAGGGGCGGTCTGAAGTGAGTGCATCCCAAACATCTACAATGGAGAATATTCTTGCAGCAACTGGAATTTGTTCGCCTTGGAGTTGCCGTGGATATCCGCTGCCATCCCATTTTTCATGGTGACAGTAAGGTATATCGAGAGCAGGTTTCAGATAATCAATATCGTTTAGCATGTGGAAAGCAAAGATGGGATGCTTTTTCATGATGATCCATTCATCATCTGTCAGCGGTCCTGGTTTGTGCAGAATGTGGTCCGGAACCCCCAATTTCCCAATATCGTGTAAAAGAGCACCACGACGGTAATGAATTAATTCATTTTCATCAATCCCAAGTTTTCGTGCCAGATCAAGCGCCAAACTGGTTACTCGCAAGGTATGGCCCTCAGTTTCTTTGTCACGCAAATCCATCGCCTGTGACCAACCTTCAATGGTTGCATCATAAGCTTTTAACAAATCAATGTTGGCAGTTTGAATATCCTGGAATAATTGTAGATGTGAGACAGCAATGGCGGTTTGACCAGTAATTAACTCCAGGAAGTGGTACCATTCCGGATCGGGGTTTAGTTTTGATCGGTGAAAAATTTCTAAAACACCAATAATTTCGTTTTCCATGATGAGCGGCGTACAAATATAGGCATTAAATTCATTGACAAATCCGTCATGTTCTAACCACTCGATTTTTTCCAATCTGGAAAAATCCAAAAGCGTTAAACTTTTCTTTTCCAGTGCCACTTTACCGGCATAGCTCTCGCCCATTTTCACTTTCAAGTTCTGAATTGTGGGTGAAGAGAAACCATAACCATAAGCGTAATTTAATGTTTGAGTATTTTGATCTAATAAAAGGATACAGGCAGCATCCACACCTAAACGCAGTGCAGATTGCTCAAGCAGAACTCTAAATATTTCATCTTTACTGTGAGACGTTGTTACAGCCGTGTCAATAGCGTGCAAAGCAGCGAGATCTGCTAATTGTCTGGTGGCATGGTTGAATAACTTTGCGTTTTGGATATTCAATGCGATCAAATTAGCAACGATATCGATCCACTGGGTGTCTTTTTCCTGATATTTGTTCTCTTCTACACTCAAAATATCCAGGGTACCGATTACCTTGCCGTCTGCAAGCATGGGAATATACATTCCGCTTTTCATGATTTCTTCAAATCCCAAAATCAAATCATTGCTTACACAATCTTGCCAGGTGAACTTTTCGCCTATAAAAGTCTTTTTGGTTTTAATTGCAATTGTTCGTCCGCAATCTTCTATATCGGCATCAATTTCCCGGGAAGGTAACATATTTGTGTCGATTTCATGGCCATGGTGGCTGATGTACTCAGCATGTATCACTTTTTCATCCAGCAAGGTAAAGGCAAAGGCATCATAATGGATCATTTGGCGGAGATAATGTTCCACTGTCTGGAAAATTACATTTAAATCAACTGTTGATGTCAGCGCGGCGCTTAATGCAACAATCCGTTCCTGCCTGAAAACATTGTCACGTAAAGATGTCTCCGCAATTTTTCGGTCTGTGATGTCGTTGACCAGCGCATACAATAATGTTTTGTCTTCCAACTCAATGGATCCACTATATATTTCTACGTCCCGGATCGTGCCATTACGCAGACGATGCTGTCTGGTGAAAAAATTTTTCTTCTCGGTAAGCGTTTTGTGCATTTCGCTTATTACTTCATTCTCAGATACAACATTAATTTGACTGATTTTCAACCCTCTCATTTCTTCTACCGACCATCCATAAAATCTGGCGGCAGATGGGTTGGCATCTTCGATCGTTCCCAAATCCGGGTTGATTAATAAAATCACCGATTGATTATCCTTGAATAAAGCACGGTATCGTTCTTCACTATCCTTAAGTGCTTTTTCTTCATTTTTTCGCTTGGTAATATCCTGTTTGATGGTTATGAAATGAGTGATTTTTCCTTCCACGTCTTTTAGTGGCGTAATAGATGTATCCTCGTAATAAATGGAGCCATCTTTACGTCTGTTAATAACTTCTCCATGATAGGACTTCCCGGATTGAATCAGATCCCATATGCCTTCGTAATACTCCTCACTATGCATACCCGATCGGATAATATCTTTTGGATTTTTCCCGATTGCTTCATTGACGCCATAACCGGTTAATTTGGTAAAAGCAGGGTTTACCCATTCGATTATTCCATTTGGATCCGTAATTTGAATCGCGTTTTCCGCTGCATTCAGTGCTGCAGATTGTAAATGCACACTTGTTTCAGCTTTTTTTCGCTCAGTTACATCCCGTTCAACCCAAATGACGCTGTCGCTGGTCATCGGAGAAATGGTTGTAGAAAACCATTTATTTTCTCCATGAACATTTAAAGAAAATTCAATTGATTCAGACTGTTTGGTTAGCAATACTTTCTTGATGATTCTCTTGTATTCAATAGACTGTTGTGGCGAAAAAACTGTATCCAAATTAAAGCCAATCAACTTCTCAGGTGGATTTGCCAATAAAGCTAAATTGGTCGGGGCAATTTTTAGATAATTTCCTTCATGATCCAACACCAATACAAGGTCTTGCATGGAGGCAAACAGGGCTCGTAATTCAGCTTCCGAGGCAGCCAGAGCTTCCTGGGTTTCGCGATTTTTAACCTGTAATTGTTTTTGCTCGAGTGCATTGCGTACAGACTGTCCTAAACGATCCGGCCGGTCTTTCAAAAGATAATCATAAGCTCCCAAGCGCAAAGCTTCCAGGGCTGCTTCTTCCCCAATACTTCCGGAGATGATGATGAATGGCAGATCAAAACCTTGTTTCTTCATCAATTTCAAAGCATCCAGACCGCTAAATTGTGGAAGTGACCAATCCGAAAGAATCAAATCCAGATCCGTGCTTAATGCTGTCAGAAAAGCTTCTTTGGTTTGCACTCGTGTTGGTTGCAGATGAAATCCTTCATTTTCAAGACGCAAAATCATCAATTCTGCATCCAGATCCGAATCTTCTACAATCAAAACTTTCAATGGAGAAAGCATTAACCCATCCTCAATCCATAATTTATTTTACGGGTGGTGCTTCGTTCACCAGGAGCCAGTACAATCCTAGTTGTCCAACCGCATTTACAAATCGATGAAATTCAACTGGTTTGCGAACATAACTGTTAGCTCCAAAACGGTAACTATTGAGAATATCCTCTTCTTCACTGGAAGAAGTCATGACCACGACAGGGATTAACTGTGTCTTGGCTTCTGCACGAAGTTTTTTTAAGACTTCCAATCCGCCCACTTTTGGCAATTTTAAATCCAATAAAATTAATTGAGGTGCGTTGTAAGGAGCCAGGCTGCTAAATTTTCCGGTACCGAATAAATAATCCAAAGCTTCAGCACCATCGTGTGCCACCACGACCTGATTCAAGATTTTACTTTGTTTGAGCGCAAGCAAAGTCAACTCTTCATCATCCGGATTGTCTTCCACTAATAAAATGATTTTGTCATTCATACTATTCCTCCCAAAGTAAAGTAAAAAGTAGCTCCGTGGTTTAATTCAGATTCGGGCCAAACGCGTCCCCCGTGACGATGAATAATCCTTTGGACCGTAACCAATCCAATACCTGTTCCTGGAAATTCCTGCATGCCATGCAATCGTTGAAATGGAGAAAAGAGTTTGTTTGCATAAGCCATATCAAAACCGACACCATTGTCGCTCACAAAATAAACCTTTTCGTTATTTTGCGACTTTACGCCAAATTGAATGACTGCATTTTCCTGTTTACTGGAGAATTTTACAGCATTATTCAACAAATTATCAAGAACAATCTTTAACAAATGAGAATCTCCTTCTACTTCCATATCCTCAGCTATGATAAATTGGATATGGTTCTCATGCGCTCGGCTTTGCAAATCGGAGGCAACTTCGGAAGCAATTTGACTGAGGTTCACCGTTTGCCGACTGAAATCGACTCGGGTGACTCGAGAGAGGTTGAGGAGATCGTTAATTAATAATCCCATACGCTGGGAAGCTTCCTGAATACGTTCCAGATAATGCTTACCCTGTGAATCAAGCTTTTCAATATAACCCGATAGCAAAGCAGCACTAAAACCATCCATTGCCCTTAATGGGGCGCGCAAATCATGAGATACCGAATATGAAAATGCTTCCAACTCCTGATTGGCTACCTGCAATTCAGCAGTGCGCTGCCGAACCCGCAGCTCCAACTCCTGGTTCAGTTTTTGGATTTGTTCCTCGGCCAGTTTTTGGTCCTCAATCACACTTAATAAGGCTTTACGAGATTGATCTGCTTCAACCAGCAAATCCTCCAGTTTTGTCTGAGTCGCAATTAATTTTTTCTCGGTGATGTGCTTTTCAGTTATGTTTATTGAAAGCACCAGAATCTGGTTAATTTGACCGGAACTATCCCTTAAAGGAGCAGCATGTAGATGAAAAAACTTACCACTAAATTCCCCTTCGAATTGGATGGTATCACCATTAAGGACCTGTTGATACTTGGTTGCCAGATCCTGTGCCAAAAGTGGGTCATGTACCTCATATATTGTTTTTCCAATCAGAGCTTCGTTAGTCAGACCGACTTCTTCCAGGGCTTCTCCAGCATTAAACAGATAATGAAATTCACTATCAAAAATGTGAACGATGCTATTTGGTAAATTATTTATAATCGCTGCATATCGCTCTTCACTTTGACGAAGTGCTTCTTCCACCCGTTCTCTTTGAACTGCTTTCCAGGCATCATCCATTAATAGAGTCAGTTGTAATATATCCGATTCGTCATAATCGCTTTCTTTGTTGGCTACGCCAGCAACGGCTACAATATGCTCTTTCACAATGACAGGAATCGATAAAAACCGGTTTAATTGAACATGCCCCTCTGGATAGCCCTTTTTTAATGGATGTTGTGACTGAAAATTATTGAGCATTATAGGTGCACGCTGCCTTATTGCCTCTCCCCAGAAACCAGTCTGATCTAACGCATAACACATTTGCGGATTCACGACGGCACATTCATCCATTACATCCCGGGACCAGGAGCTTAAAATGAGTTCCTTACGTTCTTCGTCATAAATATAAATATAACCAATCTTGCTTTCAGTTATTTCAATTGCTTTTTCGAGTGAATAATCCAGAAGCTCAGTTGAAGATTGGGTTGCGTGTTGTAAAATTCCAACCAGACTGCGTAAACGGTTTTCGTTTCTCTGTAAATCTTCCATTGA
>PHBS01000153.1 GCA_002841995.1 Chloroflexi bacterium HGW-Chloroflexi-8 | reverse complement strand
AATCTGGCACAAATATCTGAGCCATCCCAGGTTGCGAATGTGTCATTTAAATTATGCATATGGTCGGCCCCGGTTGCTGAAAGCGCATAACCCATTCCCATCGTATGTTTTAATCGTGGATCATGTAATGGATATTCCTGACCTCTGGCTACCGCCAGGAATTCTTCTGACTCTTGCCCAATCCGTTTTGACATTCGGAGACTACCTTCTGCCATCCAAGCGCCGATATCTTCTTTTTTAGCAATCAATTGAATGCTTTTTAACAGGCTTTGTCCATCACCAAACTCGGGTAAAAAGTCAAATCCGGATATGAGGTTTTTTTGGGCGCAATCCATGGTAAAGGCAATTGTGCCGCCCGTAGAAATTGTATCCAAACCGTTAGCAGCACAAAGTTCCACCGCCTTTGCTACGATAACCGGGTCATTGATACCACATAATGGTCCCAACCCTCCGATTGATTCGTATTCTGGTCCACCATAACGGCTGTCAATATTTTCTTCGCCTTCATAAGAAACAACCAATTTACAGCGAACAGGGCAGCGATTGCATGTATCTCGATTTTTAACTAATAATGGAAAAATAGTCGTCGCATCCAGGTTTTCAATACCTGGTAAAACGGCATCCTGATAATTTCGAATCCCGGTCACACCTGCGTCATGATTTGATTTTACAGAACCGGATGTGCCATAAGTGATCGCCCAATTCATCATTTCTTTGTAATTGGAGGTAAACCACTTGGCAGTCTCTTGTAGTAATCTTTTATCAACCTGTCCAACTCCAAATGTTCCTCGAACCGCTATTGCCTTCAAATTCTTACTGCCCATCACAGCCCCTAGGCCGGATCGACCAGCTGCACGATTGATATCATGCATGACAGCAGCATAAAGAACTTCATTTTCACCTGCTGGTCCAATTTGAGCTACCCGGATTTTCTTGTCCTCCAGTTCGGATTGAATTTGATCCTGGCAATCACCTGTGGTTTTTCCCCACAAATGAGAAGCATCCCTGATTTCTACGGATCCATCTTTTATCCATAAATACACCGGAGTCTGAGATTTTCCCTGTACAACAACAGCATCAAATCCTGCTCGTTTTAACTCAGAGCCCCACCAACCACCAGCCTCACTGGATGCCAATGCGCCAGTTAATGGAGATTTTGCGCCGACTGCGTGACGACCAGTCCCTGGCAAAAGTGTACCAGTCAACAAACCCGGAGCAAATATTAACAAATTATCCGGACTTAAAGGTTCAATTTTTGGGAGCGTTTCTTTCATCAAGTAATATAGAATGACTCCTCTGCCACCAATCCATTGGCGATAAAAAGCGTCTGGTTGTTCATCGACCCATAATTCATGAGTAGATAGGTTGACTCTTAAGATCTTACCGGAATAAGCGCTCTCTCCATTGATAAATTCCTGTCTCATGTTAACAGTCATTTGGTTTTTAATCATACTTTCTATCCTCCGGTAATTTGTGGCAAACAATGAATCACATCCCCTGCCTGGACATAATAATCGCCATCACTGACAACTCCATTTACCAATATGATAAATGAGAATCCTGGCTTAATATTCAGTTGAGATAAAAAACCCCGTAAATACTCACCACTTTGAATTTGAATTGTAGTTTTTTCGTTTACGAGTGGTTTATCTAAAATAATGGATGCAAAATTGATTTGGTTCATTCCCTTAATTTCGATTTTTAAAACAAATTCAATAATAACATTAATCTAAAAACATTAAGAAAGTCCATTAACAAATGAATATTTGGCATCGTTGTCCACAGTTAGTAAAGACCAGAAATTCAAGTGATAAGATAGGGAGGAACTCTCACAAGAATTCCTCCCTATTATTTATTAAAGTTTGCCACCCATGGTTAAAGCCATGAGCGCTTTTTGAACGTGCAAGCGATTTTCTGCTTCATCATAGATCACTGAATGTGGACCATCCACAACAGCATTGGTTGCTTCGTAACCACGGTCAATCGGCATACAATGCATATAGATTGATTTTGGTTTTGAGAGTTCCATTCGTCGTTCGTCACAAATCCAATCTTTGTACTGATCGCACATCGCCTGAACTGCCACGGGTTCTTCGGTTTCCATAATGGGTCCCCAGCTCTTTGCGTAAATAATATCGCCATCTTTAAAGGCTTCATCCATATCATTGACAACTTCGAATTTTGTGCCGTTCTCTTTGGCATGTTGTTCAGCAGATGCAAGACATTTAGGCATCAATTCAAAGCCCTTGGGATGGGCTAATGTAACATCCATCCCAAAGCGAGTCATCAACATGACCAGTGCCTGAGGAACAGAGAGAGGACGAACATATTTTGGGGCGTAGGTCCAGGAAATCACAAATTTCCTTCCGCGCAAATCATTACCAAATTTCTCGCGAATGGTCATCAGGTCAGCCATTGCCTGGCAGGGATGATCAACATCATCCTGCATGGAAATTACCGGAATGTCGCCTTCTTTGGCTAATTCGTATTGATAAGCCTGACCGATTCCAGTTCTGCAATCACGAACCGCGATTCCATGTCCATAACGCTGTAAAACACCAATCGTGTCCCGCGCATTTTCACCATGGCCTACCTGCGTAGCGCTGGGGGTGAGATAAATTCCATGTCCGCCTAATTGTGTGACACCAGATTCAAATGAGTTACGGGTACGGGTTGATTCTTCAAAAAACATCATGAATAAAGTCTTACTGCGCAGGATATGGTCGTGCGGTTCGCCAATAGCGAAACGGCGTTTGAGGTCGCCTGCCAAATCCATCATTGATGTTAATTCATCTACTGTCCAATCTTCTGTGGTAATAAAATCTTTTCCAAATAAACGGGTTTGCATTTTGTAAATTTCTCCTTCTAATTTTGTATGATCGAATTTAATTTTTATTATTCGCACCAGCAATCTGTTCATAGATCACCGGAAAAAGCGCATAAAACATGGCAGCATCGACTAATTTATCCAGGTTGACCTGGTCCTGTGAGGTATGCACAAACGGTTCCTCCTGAGGGCCAAAACCCATTGTGGGGATGTTGGCAACCCCTGCGGAATAAGTACCATCTGTGCTGAATTTCCAAACATCGACAACTGCAGGTTTATCCCACAATGACTGGAATGTCAATTTTCCGATTTCAATAATCGGTTCATTTTCATCCATTAACCAACCCGGATAAAAACTTGGGCCGTCTAATCGTAAGCCGGTATGACTGAGAACAGGCTGGATTGGAATGCTTGTGGTGCCACCAAGCGGTTGAACAATTGCCTGAATGGATTCAACAATTGATTCTTTCGTTTCACCAGGAACCAGACGTCGATCAATGGCGATTTCGCACCAATCCGGGACGGAATTAGGTGTGTGGGGACCATTAATCAAGGTTACTACCTGGGTACCATCCCCAAATACCGGATGAGATGGCAAGCTTCCATTCATGCCCTGAACTGCTTCAATTACAGGAGCCATTTTTAAAATAGCATTCTCACCAAGATGTGGTGTGCTAGCATGGACTGTCTTTCCCTGTGTTCGAACGTGAACTTCACAGCGACCACGATGGCCTCTGCGTATCGTTAAGTTTGTTGCTTCCGCCAGTAAAACACAATCTGGTACTAATCCATCTCTTTCTACCAGTGAGCGCAATCCAAAACCTTCTGCGTCTTCCTCTAAAGTGGCACCCATCACAACAACTGACACATTTTTCAGCAAATCCAGCTTCTTTAAAATAGCTGCACCATAGACTATGGCAGCAACACCAGCTTTACAATCCGATGCTCCCAGACCAAAAAGAATATTGCCATCAATTACCGGTTCCAAGGGTGGATGCGGCCATTGGCTGGCATCGCTGACTTCATTCGTATCCAGGTGGGCATTGAATAGGATAATCTTTTTCCCATTTCCGATTCTACCCAAAGCATTTCCTGCACTATCTGTCCAAACCTCATCACACCCGATCAATTTCAATTCAGCCAATGTTCGGTCGACAGCAGGGGTTTCATGGCCAGTGTAACTCTGGATTCGTATTAAATCTGCAAGAAAATCTGTCATTGGTTGGCGAAATTGTTCCGCTAACCCTTTGATTTTTTCTACTACATCACGATTAATTTGATCATTCATATTCTAAAAACCATCTGCAAAAGCATCCACAACCGGTTTGATATCATCCATCATTGGGTACAGAATCGGGCAGGTTACACCAGCATCTACATATTGGCGGACTTTGGCACGACATTCCTGTGATGTGCCAACTGCCATTAACTCACGAACAACCTCATCCGGAATCACTTTAGAAGCCCGAATATAGTCTTCTTCTGTTGCTGGCCAGCTCATAATTGCCTGCACTTTTTCTAATAATTCATCGTCCACACCAGATGCTTTCATAATATGCGGTTCGGTTGCCAAATAATAAGCTACTAATTTTTTTCCTTCTGCCATTGCTGCGCCTGGATCTTTATCGGAAAGGCAACAAACGAGCAATTCCGGCCTATCAACATCTACTAAGGTTTTACCTGCTTTTTGTGCACCTTTTTCAACTAAAGCTACTGCCTTCTTAATATAATCCACGGAAACGACATAGTTGAGCACGACACCATCGCATAGCTGCCCAGCCATTTCCAACATCTTGTCGCCTGTTGCGCCGATGTAAATGGGAATATCTCTTGGACTGGTATCGCCAAAGGCAACATCCAATTTTACCCGATCCAGGTGGACAAATTCGCCCTCGTAAGATACTTCCTGCATCGTAAATAATTGGCGGATCGCTTCCACATTTTCTCTCATAGCCTTTAAGGGCGATCTGCGGTCAACGCCTACCCGGCTGGCGATCGGTTCCCACCAGGCACCTAATCCAAGCATCACACGTCCCTTATCATCATATTTGCCACCCAGTTCCCACATTGTACTCCAGCTGGCTGCAATTACTGCCGGGTTTCGAGTCCAAATTGGCAAAACTCCTGAACCAAATCTCATTTTCTTCGTGACCGTAAGCAATGCACTCATCATAACAATACAGTCTCTCGCTAAACGTGTGTCAGCCTGCCAGATCTCGCTAAAACCACGATCTTCAGCATATTTTGCAATTTCCAGCTCATAACGAATATCATGTTTATCTTGTAAATACAGAGCAACTCTTTGCGTCATCTAATCATTCTCCCTTCACTCATTTTTATATTTATTAAGATCGACCATCGGATAGCGAATTCGTTCTCCGTAATCTCTTCTTTCAGGTTTATAGGTGGCATCAATACCAATTTTTGTATGCACCCCACGCATATCTGCTGTTGGGTCCATTTCGTGGCCCTGGGCATGGGGGACTAAAAAGAAATCTCTTGACCAGTCAACTCGATTGGTTATCGCCCACAAAACATCAGCCGGATCATGAATATTAACATCCGGATCAACAACAATCACCATTTTAATATTGACATGGGCAGTGAAAGCTCCCATTGCCACATTATAGGGTTCCCCTGGATTCGATTTTTTCAATTGAACAATCGCTGAAAATCCATTCCCGTAAGGTGGAATATGCAATCCGGTTACATTTGAACTGACATGTTTGACAAATTTCAATAAAAGCGGTTCTCTTGGAAGAACATTTCCAATATAAATATGCTCGTCCCAACCCGGGACAATCGTCTGAAAAATGGGATCATTCCGAAAACAAATCGCGGTTACCACAAAAACTGGAGATTCCCACAATTCACCGTAATACCCATGAAATTCTGCCAACGGACCTTCTTTTTGACGTATGTTTGGAGGCAAATAACCTTCAATTACAATTTCAGCATTCGTAGGGATATCGATATCAACCGTTAACCCTTTATGCACCTTCACGGGTTCGCCACGGATCGCTCCAGCGATAGCCAGTTCATCTCCATCATATCGAGCACCACCTGCAATCGAAATTGCAGGGTCAATTCCAATGACAACTGCTATTTGCAAGCCCTCACCTTTTGCTTGCTGTACCTTATAAAATTGCATAACATGACGCCATTCATTGACGTTAAATCCAAAAGTGTTTTTTCCCAAAACTTGCATACGATTGTAAGACAAATTTCCACGCCCTGAAACCGGGTCTTTAGTCACTACTACACCACCAGTAATGAAAGGTCCACCATCATGTAATCCATGAGTCGGAATGGGTAATTGATATAGATCAATTTCATCACCTGTAAGGATATTCTCCATCCATTTTGGTTGTTCTTCACTAACAATTGGCCCAATTCCATTTCCGATATCTAAGGCATGACTCATACGATCAATAATTTGAGGGACATCGCAATTTAATGCCAGGGCTGCTGTTGATGAGTCAACGACTGCATTGGCAAACAAGCGCCAAGGATATTGATTATTCTCATTCCGAAATTTTTGGAAAAGGACACCTTTTCCGCTTTGACGAGCAAGTGTGGCTGCTACATTGGCTAATTCATGAACAAGATCTACCTGTTTTTCAATGATTGAGATACGACCATTTTCGGTCAGAACCTCGATATATGAGCGCAAATCCTCTATTTTCGTCATATTTCTCCATTCTTTTTCAAAATTGGATATTTTCCTTCTTCTCGGGCAGTATTTAACATCGCCAAGTAATATTCAGGTTTTACACCTGGGTGGATCGAATTACTACTTGATAAAAGGAAACCTCCACCAGAAGCAGCAACTTGAATAATATTTTTAGTTTCTTCACGTACAGCTTCTTCAGGTCCATTTACCAGTACAGTCGAACAATCAACATTTCCAATTAAAGTTAATTGATCTCCGTAATCCTTTTTTATTTGGGCAATATTCATCCCGGCTCTGGGTTCAATGGCTTGAAATCCATCGACGCCAGCATCAATCATATCCTTAAGTAAGACATTGACATTTCCGTCTGTATGTTTAACATATGGAACGCCGAACCTGTGACAAAGATCCGTGATTTGTTTCAAGCGTGGAAATACAAATTGCCTGAAATGGCGTGGAGAAAAAACCGGACCTTTGTTGGAAGCCCAATCATAGCCTCCATGTATGCCATGAACGCCTCTTTCCAATAACATTTCGGTCATCTTCAGGGCTGGTTTTAATCTGGCATCCAAATAGCGATGGATTAGGTCAGGTGTTTCAATCAGACCAATTAAAAAAGTCTCTGCCCAATCAAAAGTGGAACCGATTTCCACATCCGCTTCTCCCAAAACCATGAATTCACTTCCCAAACCATCGATTACAGAATCAACTAACGAAAAATCCCATAAATCCGGATCAAATTCTTGCTTTTCAAGATAGTTTGTTAGCTTTTCGAGTTCAGCTAAACCACCTTCCTTTAAGGAAGAGTTTACCTGGTCATACACATCCGATTCTTCAGAATACTCATAAATCCCCCAGAATCCCGAATTTGGATCAGAAAATTTCCATTCATATTCTGAGATTTGTTCAGGTACCGATGGCTGTTTGGGAATGGGGAAAACGCCGGGAAAAACGTCCAGTTCAAGTTTCTTCCATAGTTCTACTTTATCTTCAATCCGGTTTTCATGATATTCATAATATTTACCGTCTAAAACAGCTTTGTTTTGGAGGAAACCACGTGCTTTTCCGCCAAATCCACACAGATTTGAACGACCAAGAACAAATTCCGCCGTGGGATTATCAATAGACAATTCAAAAATCGGAACACGATCGGGTTCCTTGTGAGAAAAAGCAGTCAGTGCTCGTTCTTTACTGTTCATCAGTCAATCCCCACTCTTTTCCGTAAAGATTTAATTGCCTGATTACACTCTTTCATTAATAAATTCTCATCCAGGTTTAAAATAACCTTGTTCTGCATGAGGACTTCTCCAGCCACGATTACAGTGTCAACATCATCGCCTTTTGAACAAAGTGCTAAAGCAGAGTCAAAATCATTCACTGGCATTGTATGAAGATTTTCGAGATCAACAAAAATCAGGTCTGCTTTTTTCCCCGGGATTAATTCATTGGAACTTGTTGCCATCTTCAAAGCATCCCGACAAGAAATATTATTTGCATCCTGATTTGTTGCTCGTGCAAGACAGATTGCCATTTTCATGTTTTCAAAACAATCCTGAGTATCATTGCTGGCTGGACCATCCGATCCCAAACGAATTGAAATATTACGATCCAGAAATTTTCTAACAGGAGCTACGCCTGAACCAAGAACTGCATTACTAATCGGACAATGAACAACAGTAGCTTCCCGGGTGGCAAGCAATTCGATTTCTTCCTCATCAACCCATACTGCATGGACGATTTGTGAATTTGAATCCAAAACTCCGATTTGATCCAGCCACTTTACCGGGTTCACACCATATTCATCCAGTGACATTTGAACCTCTTCTCTTGTCTCTGAAACGTGAATATGCGTAAAACTCTTGTGCTTTAACGACAATTGATGGGTGCGGTATAACAGGTCTTCAGAGCATCGCCAGGGTGTTAGCGGACCAGAAGCGTATTTCACAATTTCTGAAGAATTATTTGATTCATACCAATCATTCAATTCATCCAATATTGATTGATCATTTTCAGGATTTTTTCCTTTATTAACCCATGCCCGTGCAATTACACAACGAATTCCTACCGTTTCGATAGCCTTTTGGACCGCTTCTGTATGGTTTCTAGTTTTTGTGATTTTGTGATGATCTACAACTTCAGTGACACCACACCTTAAATTTTCAGCCAATCCCAACAAAGCCGCAAGCTGCATTTCTTCTACGGAAATCTCAGCTTGTAACGGCCAAATTAGTTCCCGAAGCCACTGCAACAAAGGCCGGCCATTGGCCAACCCACGCATAAATGTCTGGCTGAGATGAGTATGGCCATTTACAAATCCTGGTATGACAGCCATACCCTTTGCATCAATGATTTTTTCATTTTGACTTGTCTCTAAAGTGAAGAGATCATCCGAACAGATCGACTTAATGAAACCAGCCTCAATTTCAACCGTCGCGGAAGAAAGCCACCCTTGCGGTTGGAAAAGATTAGCATTTTTTATAATAATTCTCTTCGGATCAGTCATCTCGGCACTCGCATTTGATCAGTGACATTAATTAAAACCCAAGTCTCTACGGATTTTTTCCGGACTGGCATGACGTTGTGGTTCCACCCCAGTCGCTAATCTTTCCAAAGTCAGCGGAATAATCCGATGACGTTTTTCAGTCGCCTGATACAATGCATTCGCAATTGCCGGTGCGATCGCAATCATTGTAGGTTCAGCCATATTTTTTGCACCGTAAGGACCAGACTTAAATGGTATCTGAACAAAACGGATATCCATTTCTGGCATATCTAGAGATGTAGGAACTAGATATTGGTTGAAATTTTGACTGGTTGGATAGCCTTGATCGTATTTCATTTCTTCCATCATTGCATATCCCAGACCCTGACCGATGCCTCCATACATTTGACCGTCTGCACCTTGTTTGAAAATCACAGTACCACCATCATGGGCAGCCCAGATTCCAAGCACTTTTGTCTGTCCTGTAACTAAATCAGTTTCAACTTCCGCGATT
>PHBS01000152.1 GCA_002841995.1 Chloroflexi bacterium HGW-Chloroflexi-8 | reverse complement strand
GCGAAATGTACGATTGATTCTTTAAGTTCAAGTTGGTTTTTTGTCCAGTTAAAATCCATCAATTCACGCTTTCCATGTGTAAAATCTTTTTTGAAACCATATTTTTTTCGATGAATTGAAAATGTTTTTCAAAATTGTTGGCAGATCGTTCCCATGACCAATTTTGTGCAACATCGATTACGCCTGCTTTTCCAAATTCATCTATTTTTTGAGGGTTGCTTAATAAAGTTTGAATTGCTAAACTAAACTCCTGTTCATTTCTAGGCGTAAGCAGCCCAGTTTCTTGATGTCGGATGGTTTCCAGCAGACCACCTTCAGCGACTCCTACAACGGGTGTGCCACAAGCCATAGATTCAATAGCAACCAATCCAAATGGTTCGCGAATTGGAGCGTATAGAGTCAATGTGGCCTTGTTATATAGGTCTTTTAGTAATTGGTCACTGATGCCAACCATTAAACGCAATTCAACATTTAGTTCATTAGCGAGTTCTTGCAGATATGTTCTTTCGGGTGGGTTCTCAAAATTACATGCGATCACCAAAGGTAGACGAAATTGTTCCGGTAATAAAGCGATTGCACGAATTAAGAAATCAAAACCTTTGAGGGGAGTTAACGAACCAACCGAAAGTAAAAAGTTTTCTTTTAAATACCCTTCAGATAGGAAAAAATTAATATCAACGCCAGCGTAGTTTATTTTTGGTTGAACTGGATAGACTTTGGAGACAGTTGCACGCATAAAATCAGAATTTACGAGGATAAGGTTTGCTTGTTGAATATTAGACCTGTCATTTTTTTTGAGTTTTTGGAAAAACAATCGTCTCAACGGATCAACAAAATCCATTAATTTCCTAACTCCATTAATTTTCTTGTCGTAAGGACGATTTGGCATTTCTTCATAAAGAACACGAAGAGGCTCCTGACATAAGAATAACTTCGGAGTTTTCTTTACAAAATTGAGGATCGCAGGGCTGTTTTGCATTTGGCATGGATTTACCCACAAAAAATCAAAATTTCCATCCTCTATAATTAATCCAATTTTTTTATTTAATTTAATAATCCGATTCAGATTCATCCATCGAATAAATTGGTTCAGACGTCCAAATGGAGAATGAAATAATGCAGTTTCTTTGAACTCAAATATCGTGTGAGATTTCACATAAGGTCGAATATCACAGAATTCATGATTAGCCGTGCTTAAACTAAATACATGAAACTCATGTTGGCCGGCAAGTCTACGAATGAGTTCAAACATCATTCTTTTTGCCCCACCTGATGGCAAATTATGAAAAACCGCAATTTTCATTAATTGTTTTTTCCATTCATTGGCATTTTATAATTTGAAACCAACTTAACCGAACCATTACTAAGTTGATCCAAATCTGCTGAGACCATAATTTCCACGATATCTTTAAAAAGTGTTTTTGCTTCCCATCCCAATGTCTTCTTTGCTTTAGATGTGTTTGCGACTAATTGAACTTTTTCCATTGGACGAACCAAGTGCTCATCCCGAATAACATATTCTCGATAATCGAGGTCAAGATATTCAAACGCGTGTTGACAAAATTCGCGAACTGTATGAGTCTCGCCAGTTCCAATTACATACACATCAGGTTTTTCTTGTTGAAGCATCATCCACATGGATTGGACATATTCAGGTGCATACCCCCAGTCCCGTCTGGCATCCAGATCGCCCAATCTCAATTCATCTGCCATACCAAGCTTGATCTGGGCTGCTGTTTTTGAAATCTTTCGTGTTACGAAATCAAATCCTCGTCGCGGACTCTCATGATTAAAAAGAATTCCTGATACAGCATATAAAGAATGATAATATCGATAATTTTGAACCATCCAGTGTGCGTACAATTTCGCAACCCCATAGGGATTTCGAGGAGCAAATGGGGTCTTTTCATTTTGTGGAGATTCACATGGACTTCCAAACATTTCGCTTGTGGAAGCCTGGTAATAACGTATTTTGGGATTAATTTTTAAAATTGCTTCTAAGATTCGTGTTACACCAATCGCAGTGATGTCACCTATCGTAATTGCATACTCCCAAGATTCAAATGGTCTGGAAGGGGATGCCAGGTTGTAAATTTCATCAGGTTGAAAATCTTCCAAACATGCCTCAATTTTGGAAGAATCGGTCATATCCAACTCAATAATATTAAGTTTTTCTGTAATTGGAAATATATTGTGAATTGAATTTAATCTGGTTGGTCGAACCCAACCCAATACCTGATAGCTATTATTTACCAACCACTCGGTGATATAAGAACCATCTTGACCATTTATTCCTATAACGATTGCTTTTTTCATCAATTATCCTGATTAACGCAAAACAATGAGAGGTTTGGACTGACTTTTGTTTCCACATCCCGATTTTCAAAAATTCGACTTTTTTTAATTCGTCAATCCAATACTTATAAAGAAAAAATCAATGCCTATAAAAAATCATTACTTCGAATCAATTTTGAAAGGCGAATTATTTGCAGATTGTACAGAATTGTGTCTCATTAACAAAATTTTGTGAGTAATGTTTGGGAATAATTTTGTCAAAATAATTATTAAACAGGTTTTTAAGTCTATTGGATTGAGCGAGATTGATGTTTGCAACCATTCTTTTATATAAGGATTTGTATGATTTTTTACTATCGATTCCGCTGCAGTCAAACGGAGTAATTTTGCACGATCTTTTTTTTGAATCTTCCTAAACTGATTACTTTTGATCCAATCATTTTGACGTTTGTCCTGAGAATGGATGATATTTACAAGGAGATCATAAAAAGCATAATATTTGACTTCATTTGAACAATTATCAAAGCGGATAGTATTGATTGCGTTTTCGCGACAGAGTGCCAATGATTCCAGACGTTTCGCTGTGTTAGTCGTTAAGGTGATATTGGTCTGATGAACCCGATATTTGACACCTTTAAGATTGAGATAACCCCATTTGGAGAATTGTGCAACCTTAATGAAAAAATCCCAATCCGGTCCGATAACAATGCGTGGATCGAATTCAATTTGATTATCAGAAATGATTTTTCTTTTTATTAAGGTACATGTTGGGGGTCCAAAGACATCGGATGCTCGAACTAAGGCTTCGAAAAGATCATCTTGAAATGGCCCGCGTCGTTGGTTGGAAAGCAGTTCTAAGAAGTTATCATTTGTGTCGATATACCAGCCATCACAGTAAACCGCATCCAATGTTGGGTTATTTAGTAGAAAGTTGACCATTGATTCCAGAAATTCCGGGAAAAACATGTCATCCGAATCCAAAAAAGCAAGGTATTCACCTTCTACATGTTTGAGGGCAGTATTTCTGGCTGTGGCTTCCCCTTGATTTTCCTGATGGATGACCTTGATACGCTTGTCCGAAAAACTTTCGAGTATCGATGAGGTTTGATCTTTGGACCCATCATCTACGACAATTAATTCCCAATTCTGGTATTTCTGTAAAATCACAGATTCAATGGCAGCTTTGATATACTTATCCCCGTTATATACGGGCATCATGACTGAGACCTTACTCTGAGAATCCATTGTGTTTAAACCACTTTATCCAGAACATTTTGTAGCAAATTTGCTACATGAAGACCGGTTGTTTGCCATGAGTGAAATTTTTCAGCATCCAGACGCGCATTCCTGCCTAATTCTGTGCGTAGCTCTTGATTTTTGATAAGCATCTTAAGATTATCTATAAGCGCTGTCAAATCACAGGGGGGAATGATGATCCCTGATTTGCCGTGTGATATTGTAGTTGGTTGATTATTTTCTCCACTGGCGATGATTGCCAGTCCCGCAGCTTTATAATCAAAGATTTTTAAACCCGAATATTCCACCCATCCACAATAAGGTGACACGGCAATATCCGAAGTTGCGAGCAAAGGTGCATATTCTACAGCGGATAGTTGACCTGTAAATTTGATTTTCTCTTTCATTCCTTGCTCTGCAGCATTTTTCTTCGTTTCTTCAAAACCATCGCCTGCTCCAATCAAAATCAGCTCCAGATCAGGATATTCCATTATGCATGTTTTAAAGGCTTTAAGTAGATAGTCCGTTCCATGCCAGGGATAAAAGCCTCCAAGGTAAATGATCTTTAATCTGGTATCGGATATTACAGAATTGGAAAATGATTTCAAGTCTTTTTTTTTGAGAAGGTCTACTAAAAGTGTTCCATTCTCAATAGTTTCAATTTTACTGGGCGACACCTTCCAATGCATGATCAGATTCTGATGCCAACCTTCGCCAGAGGCGATTATTCTATCTGCATTTTTGAGAACAAATTGATATAAACGCCTGGAAAGCAATAACTGAATTCCACGTGGTGACTCGTTCTTTGCTTTTAAATCGTGTAATGGATCCCCATTAAATTCAATGACGAGCGGTTTTTTGAGTTTCCTTTTTAAGTAAATACTTCCATATCCCATCCAACTGATTCGTTCCAGAAAAATATCCACATCGGAGCAGTATTTTTGGCAAACTCTTGAGAATCGCAAGCTTTCAAACCATGCCAGGTAAGGGAGGTGAAGTGTGCTTTGGACTCGTCGAATTGCTTTTTCCACTAACCGCAGCAGTCTATTTTCGGAAGTTTTTGGATCGATTAATTTAAAATTGACCAGATCTTCAGAGAAATAGTATTTTCCTTTGATGCAGAACAGAATCTTAACATCATTGCCCAGTCTCTTAAGTTCAAACACTACATTCCGTACATGTTCAGCCGGACCATCAAATGGAGGCTGCAGAATATTGGCTCCATTTTGCATGATGTAAGCAATTCTCATGACACCATTTCCGCTACTTCATTGACAACATTTAAAATTGATTTAGCAACGTAATTAATATTAAATTTTTCTTCAACCATTTGCCTTTGAAGTTGAAGAGTTTTTAATTTATTGTTTTCTGAAAGCTCCGCATAAGTTAATATTTTTTCAATCAAATCTGTATTCAATTCAAATAAGTAATCCGTTGGCAGTAATTCATTTGCCCCATCCCAATTGTGGGAAAGGCAAAAGCGTCCCCTTGCCATCGCTTCCAATGGTGATACCTGAAGACCTTCCGAGTAGCTGTTGGATATGAAAATATCGATCTCATCAAACCATTTAGTCTGGTCGATAATGTGGTCATGAAAAATAACGCTATCTTTTATCCCCAAATTAGATACCAGCAATTTTAAGGCTAAAGCATAATCCGGGAATTTAGGATGAGTACCCCCTCCAATATGAAGCGTATATCCCATCTTATGAAAATTACCTTCCACAAAGGCAATAATTAATTCGTAGACCCTTTTTCGGGGAGACAAATGGCATAGAATGCCCAATTGTTTTCGGAAAGGTTTGGGAGAAAAAGTAAATCGGTTAAGATTAATTCCTTCAGGAATGACAATGGTCTTATCCATCAGAATTGGAAATCTGGATTCGATTTCTATTTTTTTTGCCTGGCTGACTAATATGACACGATCTACATTTTCCCAGTGAATCTTGTCTGCCCATTGATACATTTCATAGCGATGTAAACGGGTTACTATTCCACTCTTTTTTGGTTGAGAAGTCGCATTTGAAAGAAATTCTCCTGCCCATTCGAAAAAACATACAGAATTGCTTTCCAGGAAATTGTTCAATGACTTTTTATAGAGATAATTGTTAATTCTTCCTGATAATAAAGGGATTTGCACTTGTTGAGGTCTAAATAAGGTTGTTTGATGTGTCTCGATGAATAGGGCATATATTTCTTCAAAAAAAGCCCAGGTATCATTGATTGCTACGCCAAGTTTCAATTTCTTATCCATTAATCAATCCAGGAACAAGTGATGAGAAAGTTCAATTGACATCAAAGCACCAATCCGAACAGCATTATTTTTACCTGCCATATGGTCTGTGACAATTTTCTTGATTTCTTCAGGTTTAAGATAACCGCGATTCAAGGTCTTTGAATCTAGTAGCGTTTCTTCCACCCAGTGTTTCAAGTTTGTCCGGAACCATTTGTTGTAGTCTTTGTAGGGTTTAGAAACTGGTCCAGCTAATTTATCAAGACCACGATTTCTCAAATGCCATTGAATAAATTGTTTGTTTCGTATCCATAATTCCCGAGCACAATGCATCATTGGTAACTGAGTTTGAGCAATCGGAATTTTGGCGTAATCCGGATAATTACAGATAAAAGTTCGGTTCATCAATTCCCGTTTATATCGAAGATGGGGTGGGATTGTTAAGGAGAATTCCACCAGATCATTATCTGTAAAAGGCAGGCGAACGATGGCTCGATCCCGTACCACATCAACCCCATTGATAGTCATTCTTGGAACCCGCTGGGTTAAATCAAAATAACTACGATGATCGGTCATTTGGCCACAGCCACAAGCCAGCATACCGGTTCTGAATTCTTCCTTCCATTCATCTTTTGTTTCTCGGAAAAATGGTTCAGTGAAATAATTCTGGTGGTCTTTGGGATCAATGGTTAAAACCCGATAATCACGATAGGCTTCGATATGTTGTTCAATCATCGTATCCGGATCGTAATCCGCCCAAAACCGAGGACGTATACCGAAACCAAACATAGCATCTCCCATGAATCCCTTAAAGATGACGTTTGCAATATTTGCTTCTTCTTCCAGTGTGGCAAATGCATGTAAATTGACGATATTACCATTACCACTTGTTAAAAGGATCGCTTTTTCAGCTTTATCAAATAGCCAGTCTGGTTTTAATTCAAAGAAATGATGTTGCGCATGAGCTTTTCGGGAAGTCTCGAGCGAATAACGGCTATCATCAGAACCTGGAATACTCCATGTGAAGGTATTTAGATCAATTTCTTTATTTTCGGCCATGATTGCCAGCAGGAATCTTGAATCTAATCCACCGGATAGCAAGAGCCCAATTGGATATTTTGAATCTATCTGACGTTTAATTGCCTGACGCATATAAAAAATAAACTCTTCAATATAAGCTTCATCGGTTTTTAATGGGTGGTGTTTTAGAAATTCAAACTTGTAATAGGGTCTACAAATAACTTCATTATTTTCAATTTCCATAATGCTGGATTGCGGCAGCAGTTTGATGGCTTTGACGAGTGTATGCTGGTCAAGCATATGATCAAAGGTGAGAAACTCAGCGATTGCAGTCTTATCTGGTTCTTTTGGAATTTCAGGGTCAACCAGGCAACCTTGAATGCTTGTTCCAAAAATTACTCCATGATTGACTTTTGCAAAATATAGAGGGAAAAGTCCGAGTCTGTCGTTAATGATTGTGATTTTAGATTTATTCTTTTCCCAAATGAGCAGTAAAAAAGGGCCATTGAGGTCGATAGCAAAAGAATTTCCAACTTTTTCGAACAATAATGAAATGATCTGTGTATCACTGACCTGATCAGACTCCGAGACCGGTAATTGATATTTGGTTATGATATCTTTACGATTAAAAATCTCACCAATAAAAAATGCTGCCGTTGTCTTTTCTTGATTCCAAACGGGTTGTGTGTCGTCTTTTACAAACTCGAGATTAATATGAGCAACTCCAAATCCTTCTTGGACGCAAATACTATGTTGTTCATGTGAATTTCTTATAACAGTTTTGACAATTTTTTTAATTAAAAATTCGGATGATTCATATGAAATTGATTTTTGAAAACCAAATAGTCCAATCATTTATTTATAAATCCCTTTACCCTTTGTCTATGAAAACATCTCAAAATAAGGAGTATCAATATAATGGTTTTGTATTTCCTCAAAATTTAAAATCACCTTTCTTAAATCATCATCTGTGTGTTTAATGGTTTTTGTTTCAACTGGTTTCACAGGCACATTTAAGAAATTGAATACATTTTTCAGAATTTTCTCTTTATCCAACAAGAGATCCTCATATGTAACCTTGAGTGTGGGAAGATTTAGTTCGTGAATAAATTCAGACAATTCTCTATCCAACTTTTCCCTTTCATTAATCAATTCATCCAAAATAACAGTGTCAAACAATTTTGGAGGTACCCGATCTTCCTCCTGATACAAATTCCAGTACCCGGATTTATCATATAACTGCCTGGCATTAATCTTGGAAATGACCGCTTTTATCTTGTTAAATCGATTCATGTGAATAATTTTTACATTTTTCTCCTGACACAGGTTTACAAATTTCGGTGGATCCATAATATCAATTAACTTGGTCTTAAAACCACGCGCAATTACTTTGTTGATAAGGCTTGGCGTCCAAAATCCTCGTGCCCAATCAATTTGTTCCGATGAGCTTGCATTTTTCTGTTTCATAACAGCGAATCTTTCAAACACAGCTTCTATGTAAGGATGAGAGGAAAGTAGACTCGAAAGGTAAGTGGAACCATCTCTTTCTATAAATAAGATAATGTAAGGTGTAAACTGATTTGGAAAAAATATTCTCACCATTAAAAATCCTTTACACTAAAATGATCCGTTTTGATTTCTTTATATTTTCCATTTAACAAAGTTGATAAAAATATCTTCACAACACCACGATTTAATAACCATAACCAATTAAGTTTTATACCCTGTTTAAGGTAAAAAAAGGTGTTATAAAAATCTTCGTTCTCGTTATATTCAAATGCCTTCTGAACCGCAAATCCTGACATGATACGCGATTTATTTCCTTTCAATTCAGAATTTATTTCTTCAGGCAAATTCCTCATTATCGTTTGAAGAAACTCGAACGGAGATTTCACTTTTGGAAGGTCGGACCACCCGAAAATCTTCCTAAGTAATAAATCTCCTTTTTTGTTCATTAATTCCGGATACAACCGACAGGCTTCACTTAGATAGACTTTAGCATTTTTATAATCTTCATTCAAATAAGCGTTGGCTGTTGCTCTTAGGTATGAAAAACTGAAAGCCTTATTTTTAAGCGGTTGCCATTCCAGAGGCAAGTTGGGATCATCAAAAATCTTTTTTAGCACTGCAAAACTGGCTTCTGTCATTTGTTGGGAATTCCTGGTCATTTGGGAAGTATGAAACCGGTAAAAAGAGACGGTCTTATTGATGGATTCCAATTTTCCACCTGCTAAAACTAGCCGTAACCAATAATCCCAATCTTCATACGACTTTAAATTAATGTCAAATAATCCGGTTTTTATGTACCATTCTCTTCGTAACAAAATGCTTCCAACGTGTAGTGGATTTCCAAAAACGAGTTCGAAACTATTTTTGGGCAATTTGGTTTCAAATTTTCTATTGATTGGGTTTCCATTTTCATCGATCAGTGCTGCAGTTCCGGCGACTAATGCAAAATCTGGACGATTTTCCATCACATTCATTAAAAGTTCAATTTTTTGTGGAGTAAAGCAGTCATCTGAATCTAAAAATGTGATAAATTCTCCCTTAGAAGCCAATAATCCAGTATTTCGTGCTGCAGACAGACCGGAATTCCTTTGGTAAATGTACTTAATTTTTGGGTGGTTAAACCGATGAACCAGATCAGAAGTATTATCCGTGGACCCATCATCCACCACGATGCATTCCCAATTGGTATAAGTTTGGGCTAAAACACTATTTATGGCTGACTTAAGGAACCTGGC
>PHBS01000151.1 GCA_002841995.1 Chloroflexi bacterium HGW-Chloroflexi-8 | reverse complement strand
TCGTAGTTCTTATGATCTGACTACCTTCCAAACCGATGGCATCCTGTACTTCTGTTCCCGGTAAACGGCTATTTTCAAAAGCTTCACCAATTTCGACCCCTTTCATGGCTTGCACACCTAGAATAGCAGCCCCAAGGCGGGCATCCAGACGGCGATCGGCCTGCACAAATGATCCTAAACCGATCGGCAAACCTAACGCCACAACTTCAATGACACCTCCCAGTGTATCCCGAGCCTGCATGATTTTCTCAATTTCAAGTTTCATCAAGTTGGCAGCGTGATCATCCGGGCAAGCCAATTCGCTTTCCTTTGCCTTGAGTAACCGCGTTGGTTGGTCCATATCAGCCAGATCTGCATCGATAATGCCGATAGAGCGCACATATCCACCCACCTGAATGCCAAACTCCGCCAAAAACTTGCGACAAATCGCCCCAATGGCAACATGAGAAACAGTGTCTCGGGCGGAAGCTCTTTCCAGAGAGGGCCGGATATCTTCATAACCATATTTGATGACCCCATTGATATCTGCATGGCCGGGTCTGGGTGTGGTAAAAGGCTCGATCGTCTTGTTTTTCCATTTTTCATGATCCCGATTGGGGATCAATAGTCCAATCGGCGCGCCTGTTGTTCTGCCTGCCATCACACCAGCAACAATTTGAACCTCATCTTTTTCAATGCGCATCCGGCCACCTGCGCCTAAAACAAGCTGCCTGCGTGCCAGATCGGGGTTAATATCCGCTGTGGAAAGCTGAAGTCCGGCCGGCAATCCCTCGATTATGGACATCATCAACTGACCATGCGATTCCCCGGCTGTTAATATTCTTAATCCCATGTCTTCCTCCCAATTTTGCAACCTTACTGAATTATTGCTTCTCTACTGCATCCCAAATTGCTTGTCGATTCACATGCACCCCGGTCCATAGTTCAAAAGAACGAGCGCCTTGTTCAATTAACATACCCACACCATTATGGGCTGCGTTACCAGCCCTCCGAAAGCGTTGTATAAGAGCGGTTGCGATTGGGTTATAGACCAAATCGTAAAGAACCAGCCCTTCCGGTATTGGTACAGCAGAGGGTAAGGGATCGTCAAAGACTTTCGGATACATACCACCGGAAGACGCATTGACCAATAAACCGAAATTTCCAATTTCATCCGATATTCTTTCAGCTTGATATTCCACAGCGTTCAGATATCCCTCTCTGGCCCAGGGCGACAAATCTGTGAGCAATTTTTGTGCTTGCTCAGCTTTCCTGGCGGTGATACTCACCTTCCAGCCCACGGAGAGCAAACCGACCACTACAGCACGGGCAGCTCCACCCGCCCCAAGAATCAGTGCATTCCGGTTTTCAATATTCGATCCAATCTTTTCATGTAAGTCAGTCAAAAAACCAACCACATCCGTATTTTCACCAACCATTTGATCTTGGTTCATGAAGATGGTATTGACAGCACCGCTCATGTGCGCGGTTGGACTTAACCGATCTACGAATTGACTTACGGTTTGTTTATGCGGGATGGTGACATTTAAACCATGCAGATCTCCCTGACGTAATAGCAAGAGTAAACGCTCAAACGACTCACCCGAATTTAAAGGAAACAGTTTATAGTCCCCTGCCAACCCGGTGGATCTAAATGCAGCCTGATGAATAGTCGGAGAAAGGCTGTAAACGAGCGGAAATCCTGTTAATCCAAAGTGATAGATCATCCCTGCCACCCCATTTCAGCCCCAAGACTAACGAAAAGTTCTCCAAAATGGGGAAAAGATTCATTAATGATTTCTGCAGATTGAATTTGAATGGGAGACTCACTGACCAGGCCGGCAATCGCCATGGCCATGGCCAAACGATGATCACCCAGGCTTTGGACTTTTGTACCTTTTAATCGGGAGCCGCCCACAATTGAAAAACCGTCCTCAGCTTCTGTTGTCCGAACGCCTAATGAATTCAGATGTGCAATCAGGGAAGTGATTCGATCCGACTCTTTAAAACGCAATTCCCGCGCATCACGAACCAGGCTGGTACCTTCAGCAACCGTTGCCGCAATGGCAAAGGCCGGGAATTCATCGATCATGCGCACAACCAAATTACCTGAGATGGTAATGGCATGTAATTGACTAAATTGCGCATGGATATCGCCGATGGGTTCACCAGCTTGATCCGGCTTGTTGATCACCTCGATATTTCCGCCCATAGCCAGCAACGCATCCAGGAGACCTGTTCTACCCGGATTCAGGCCAACACCACGAATCCAGAGATCCGAACCAGGTGTAATCAAAGCCGCGACCAATAAAAAGGCTGCCGCAGAAAAATCCCCGGGTAAGCGCATGCGGAGCGGTTTCAATTGCTTTTCAGATGGCGTTAGCGCTATCGTTAAAGGATCCGGATTCTGTAGTTGAACCCCCATTGCACGTAACATACGTTCGCTATGATCACGTGAAGCAACCGGTTCGCGAATAATAAACTCCCGATCTGCTCCCAACCCGGCTAATAAAAGACAGGTTTTGACCTGAGCGCTGGCTTGAGTCAGGCTGAACGTTCCGCCTCGCAGTTTCTGTTGCGGTTTACGTGCCTGGAGTATTAATGGAGCACACCCATTTTCAGAGGCAGAAATAGGGACACCCATTTCTTGTAATGGATTGACAATGCGGTCCATGGGTCTCTTACGTAAACCTTCGCTACCATCCAGAATTGCGCTGACGCCCTGCCCGGCTAAAGCCCCAGCCAGTAAGCGCATTGTTGTAGCCGAGTTACCACAGTCAATGGGTAGTTCGCTGGCCTGAAGGGAATTCAATCCTTTGCCCTGCACGCATAGACCATTCCCTTTCAATTCCCAATCCACACCGGACTGTCGCAATGCTTTTAATAATGATTTGGTGACACCTGAGTCTAGAAAATTATCTATTTTACTTTCGCCCAGTGCCAATGCAGCAAACAATGCAGCCCGGTGAGAGAGACTTTTATCACCCGGAAGGGGAAATGGAGAACTGATTGTAAGCACTCCTTGAATGGGGTTACCTGGTCGGATGGTTAAGTTCATTATCTTTCCTTAATTGTAGCGATTTCCTGGTATTTATTGCGTCCATCCGTTAATTCATGCATTAAAAGATCCCAGGATTGTGAAAGCAATAATTCTCTCAAGCTGTTGAGCTGTTGCTGGTAGATATCCAATTGGTTTACCACCGCTTCCCGGTTGGTCATCAGTATATCGGTCATCATCTGGATATTCGAACCTGCCAGGCGACTGGTACTTCGGTAACCGGGTCCCGCCAAAATTTTTGCATCGCTGGGTACTACTGCAGCCAGAGCATTGGCTATCAGGTAAGGCACATGACTTGTGGCGGCTACCCAACGGTCATGGGTTTGTGCATCCATCCACAACACATTGGCTCCAATGGCGGCGACAATTGCTTGTGCTACTTTTTGATCGGAATCACGGGTAGATGGTAAAGCGCAAAGAGCAAAAGGGGCTTCTTTAAATATGGTTCCATCGGCATATTGAATTGAAGAAAATTCCTTTCCACACATCGGATGTCCACCTAATGAATGAAACCGATCAGGAAGTCTGTTCAACTCTTCGCAAATCCGCACTTTCGTTGAACCAATATCCATCACCAGGGGGCTACCGGAATGCCAATTCGGAAGAAGCGGGATTAAGTTTACAATCGTACCAACCGGTGTTGCCAAAATAATCACATCCGCCTGTGGGAGAATATCCTCAGGGTGAGACGAAATCCGGTCGACGATTTGATGATCCTTTGCAAAAGTGATCGTTTCTGCATTATTTTCCAGGGCCAGTATTTCCTGGCAAGACCCTCGAAGCGCCAGTGCCAGAGAACCGCCCATCAGACCCAGGCCAATAATGGCAATCTTTTTCTCAGACAATGCCACAACACTCATTGGCAACCTTCTATTTTGGCTGGTGCAATGGAGCGGTCAACGGCCTCAGCAATTGCACGTATCTGGCAAACCAACTCAGCGAAATGCTTGGGTTTCAGGGACTGTCCGCCATCCGAGAGCGCTTCTTCGGGGCGTGGATGTACCTCCACAATCATTCCATCTGCCCCCGCTGCCACCCCTGCTCGTGCAATTGCGGCTACATACTTCCAATTGCCTGTGCTGTGGCTGGGGTCAATGATGACTGGCAGGTGAGTCAGATCCTTCAAAACAGGAATCGCATTGATATCTGTGGTATTACGTGTGGCAGTCTCATAGGTGCGAATTCCCCGCTCACAAAGAATTACCCGCCGGTTACCATGGGAGAGGATATATTCTGCGCACATCAACAGTTCCTCGATGGTGGCAGACATACCTCGTTTTAACAAGACCGGTTTCTGACTTTCTCCTGCCGCATGCAAAAGTGAATAGTTTTGCATGTTACGTGCTCCAATTTGGAGAACGTCGGAATATTTTGCCACTAATGGCACCATTTCTGGTGACATGACTTCTGTGACCACAGGAAGACCGGTTAATTCCCGCGCTTCAGCCAAAATCTCCAAACCCTCTTCTCTCAAGCCTTGAAAAGCATAAGGAGATGTCCTGGGTTTGAAAGCCCCACCCCGTAAGGCGTGGGCACCAGCTTCCAGAACCGCCTGTGCAGTCTCAAGAAGCTGGGAACGGCTCTCTACCGCACACGGACCCGCCACAATGAACACACCTTTCCCACCTACTTCAAATCCGTCCAGCGGAAAGGTCGAATTCATTGGAATAAATTCACGGGATGCCAACTTATAGGGTCGGGAAATCGGTACAATTTGCTCAATTGAAGAATAATGAAAAAATAACTCGCGCTGTACTTTTCGGGTATCACCCACCACCCCAATGACTGTCCGTTCTTCTCCGGTGGAAAGATGTGCGTCCAATCCCCAGGATTTAATTAAATTGACAACCTGCTGAACCTCTGCTGAGGAGCTACCGCTTTTCATCACAACCATCATAGGTCACCTCCCAAAACACCATTTTTTTTGTTTTTGTTTGCCCAATCCGGTCGTAACCGGATAGCATCACGTAAATAAACATGCTGTATTTTTTCTAATGAAATCGATGTATTCCAATGTAACAAAACCCGGATACATTTAGAAATACTTCCTTCTACATTCATTTCCTGTGCACACAGCATTGGAAGATCCAGCCAGCCCATATCCCGAGCTGCCCTGGCCGGATAAACCGCGGTCAAATCCTGAGTGCAGGTAAAAAAGCCACTGGCTAGGTCCTCTACCTTTAATGAAGGATTATTTTCAAGGATAGCGACTAATAATTCCTGTGTGGCAGTCAGGATCTCCTCCCGCGTATTGGATTCCACTGTAATTGCTCCCCGAATTCCACGTATCTCCATAGATGCTCCTTAAACAAAAAAGCCCAAGGCCGTGACCTCGCGCTTCTGGTTGAACTGGAAAAAATTTCCTGGTTATGCGCTAAGAACGGCAACTGCTTTTTGAGTGCCGTAATAATAATAACCGGAAATGTTAATGATAATTTTCATGCTGTTTTCCCTTGAGTATAGTAATCATTCTAGCGGGTAAAACGGAAAAGTCAAGAAGTATTGTAAAAGATCAAAAAAAGGTAAAAATGTAATTTTCTGCCTAATTATGGACACTTAATAAATCCGATTTTCATGGGTTATGTCACAAAATCAACTTTTCAATCACACCCGCATCCCGGGAAAACTTAAGCACTTCAAGTGCTTTGTGAACAGACTCCTCTTCCACCCGCTGTTTGAATTCCAAACGCTCCTGTTCGTCTGCCAAGTCTACCAAACGAACAGCGTGTTCCCAAACATTTTCCCGCCAGCTGGAGATGATTTTTGAAGTCAGCCACTCATCCAAAGGACCTAAAAGCTTATCGACAATTTCAAAACTTGGATCGAACCGATCAATAATCTGATCCTGAACTGAATTGATGGTTTGGAAGATAATGTCATTGACGTGACAATGATCCCGATAGCGCATTTGACGATATTCTTCACTGAGTTGCTGCCATTCCAATCCCAGCAGTTCGGACAACACGAATACCAGATCATAATTGATGTGGGCATTCACCCCCAGGACTAAATTTTGTATGACATGCAGTTTGGAAAAGTTAGGTGCCTCAAAGGCAATCTTCCATACTTTTGGTGGATCGCTCTTCTTTTCATATTGATCCAACGCAATGAAATAGACCTCCGCAAATTTTTCCATTAGCGTTCGAACCCAAACATTATCTTCGAAGGATTGCTCCTGAATGGCCAGCAAAACATTGCTCGTCATCATTTGATAACACGACAGAAAGATCAATCGTTGATCTCTGGCTGCTTCCCAGGATTCCAATAGGGAATTCATTCGCAATAAAACTTGATCCTTCTCAGTCATTGCATAGTACTCCACAAAAGTTCTTTAAGACAGTGGTAAACAAAATTATACACATTCATCCACCACCTCAAAATTTTTATAAGAACTTTTGGCGCATGAAGAATAATAATTTCTTCGGATTTTTCTATTTACTGATTTCTACACTTGATAGCGGGCTGGCAAGTCCGGAATTTGCTGCACCAGATTCTGGATATATTGCTTTTTTCGAAGTGGCAGACGTTGATACCACAAAGTAATCAAAAGCACAGCGATTAAGATCGCCAACCAACCACGGGGAAAACATTTCATAATCGCCTCTAAATCTCGTATTTTTCTATCAGACCGGCACAAATATACCCGGATGCGATCGTTGTCGGTACCCCGCCACCGGGATGAGTGGACGAACCGGTCAGATACAAGCCTTTAATATTTCGAGATCGGCAGGCAGGCCGGAAGACCGCCATGGCCACCAGATCCTGTTGAAGACAGTATATCGCCCCTTCGGGTAACAGCAATTTTCGCTCAAAATCCAACGGGCTGGCGCAATCACTCATGACGACATGATCTTTCAGACCCGGAATGGCTGTTTTCGAAAGATTCTCAATCGTTCGCTCAATAAATTCAGGTTTTTCTTCATCCCAATTTGAATCCTTTAAGTGATAAAAACCCTCCGGAATCAAATTTAAGACATGTTTTCCTGGAGGCGCAAGCGATGGATCCGTATGCGAGGACCAACAGATCAAGCCAAAATTCTGATGCATCAATTCGCCTTTTTTTAAGTGGTCAAAATAAAAGCGATTGACATCCTCTGGGGATACAGCAATGACGCTATGGTGCGCTTCCAGCGGTGGCTCATAATCAATTCCCAGGTAAATCATTGGGACCGAAATCGATAGTTTGTAACTCTTGATGCCTTTTGTAACCGCGCGGGGCAGGTATTGATCTCCAATTAAATCCAGATAGAGAGTCTTTGCGTTGATGTTGGATACCACCTGGCTGCAGGTAATTTCACTGCCATCGCTTAAGCGAACTCCGACCACTTGCTGGCCATAAACAAGTACTTTATCCACGCGTTGATTGAGCCAGACCTGCATACCCTCTCTTTCTCCACAGCGCTGTAAGGCTTCCGGAATGCGAATCATGCCCCCTTTTGGATAATAGATGCCAACATGTTCGGTATAAGGAACCATGGCATACGCTCCGGGCACAAGGGATGGCGGCAAACCAAAATAGAGCGCCTGGTAAGCCATGGTCTTCAAAACCGTCTCATCCTTGAAAAAGCGTGTCAGTATATCCTGATAGCTGGAAACAAAAGCGGGAAGGTATTTAAGAAATCTTGGATTCTTTTTGATTAATTGGGCCATATCACTAAAGGTGCTGGCTGGTTCCGAAAAAAAAGTATCCAGTGTGACCTGCATCAAATCATCCATATATGCACAAAAATCATGCCATCTGAGGCCATCCTGTGGAGAGATCTCCGCGATCATTTCTCCAGTCTTTTCAGCCGAAAGCGGGTAGGTGATCTTTTTGCCATCCGGAAAAATATATGACATCATCGGATCGCAGGGAATCAAATCCACCTCTTGTTGCAGAGTCGTACCCAGCTTTTGGAATACGCGTTCAATAGGCTGAATAATTTCGACAATAGAAGCCCCCACGTCACAACGGTATCCATCTTTCTCGAACGTCGAACAGCAACCACCAATACGGTCGGACTGTTCTAACACCAATACTTTTCTGCCTTGCCTTGCCAGCAATGCTCCGGCGGATAGTCCCCCCAATCCAGCCCCAATCACAATTACGTCATAATCTGCCATTGAATCCTCCCGGGGAAAAAATGTCTGACAGATACCGGTAAGAACAATAAGATTGTTTGTGAATTATTTCTCAGAACCATTATAGGGCAAATTTCTTACAATTCCAACAACCCGTTGTTCTTTCTTCATTGTTGGATTAATCAAATATTTATGGTCGATATCCGGATATCTTTTATATAATTGTTGGTATAAACAGATCATCGTTTAGGTTTTTTTTCATCATTTTTTATAAGGGATCTGAATTAATTTCCTGGGTTACCGGTACATTTGAGTTGCAAATCCGTTTTCTTAATCCCACCTTCACACACGCCCATCATTGCACTTTTTTCTTGCATAAATGTTCTTCGGTAAAGTAAATTTATTTGGTTTATTTGATACACTGAATCATTCGCGTTGATTTAAAAGTAATTGTTTCGTCCATTCATTCCAGCAATCATAAAAATAATAAAAAACTATGCAAAGGTACCGAAAAACCGGGCATCGCGAACTCATGAGATGGTTTTTTTGCTTATAAATGACAAAATAGATTAGGTATTATCCATGATCAAAAAATACCCGCAAATTTTATTGTCCATATTGATACTGGTCGGATCGATATTCAGTCTGGTCCAACCTGCCGATGCAATGATCGACAAAAGTCCGGCAAAACAAATTTCAACCATCGACGTTGATCCAGTTGTTTTATCGGAAATGAATGCCAAAGGCAGTACTGGTTACTGGATTGAATTCTCAGATGAAGTCGACCTTTCCCCTGCTGATAAAATGGACTGGTCAGAACGTGGCTCGTACGTGTTTAATACACTTACCAAAGCAGCCAGGACCTCGCAAGCCAGCACAGAGAATTATCTGACAAAGGCAGGCATCACTTATCGAACGCACTGGATTAAAAACTCGATTTATGTGACCCGTTCAGACAGGTCCGTTCTCTCCGGGCTGATGAGTAATAGCGGAATTGATTCCATCCGCTCACCCAGGACTTATTTCCTCTACGAACCGGATAAGAATGATGCAAAAGACGATAACGGCATTAATGCGATTGAACCCAGCCTCGCGCATATCCATGTGGATGATGTCTGGGGCATGGGATATACGGGTAATGGAATTGTGGTGGCCAATATGGATACCGGTGTCCGTTATTCGCATGAAGCCTTAGTTAACCAATACCGTGGCAACAATGGAGATGGCACTTTTAGTCATGATTACAACTGGTTTGACCCTTATGGCCAATATTCGGCGCCCGCGGATCATAATAGCCACGGAACACACACGATGGGCACCATGGTGGGTGATGATGGCGGTGTAAATCAGATTGGGGTTGCACCAGGCGCGGACTGGATGGCTTGCCGGGCATGCAATACGACAACTTGCAGTGATGAGGCATTATTAACCTGTGCTGAGTTTGTGGCAGCACCCACAAAAATTGATGGAACCGCACCAAACCCGGATTTACGTGCAAATATTGTGAATAACTCCTGGGGTGATTGTAGTCAAACATATGATGGCTGGTTTCAAAAC
>PHBS01000150.1 GCA_002841995.1 Chloroflexi bacterium HGW-Chloroflexi-8 | reverse complement strand
CGTGAAATCCCGGCACAAACATCAATTACTTCTGACAATGCACCGATTTCAATCGATTTCTTATGGTATTACAAAGTGATCGATCCAATTCAATCTGTACTTCAAGTGGGCAATTTTGAATTAGCTGCTCAAGGTATTGCAACGACTACACTTCGATCCGTAATTGGTGGAATCATGTTAGACGGGGTTTTGTCCGAGCGTGAACAAATTAATACAGCATTAAGAAAACGGTTGGATGAAGTGACAGAACGTTGGGGTGTAAAAGTTACGAACGTAGAAATTCGTGAAATTATTCCTCCAAGAGAAGTCCAGGAATCCATGAACAGGCAATTGACTGCAGAACGTACCAGACGAGCTGTAGTGACTGAATCTACGGGTACCAGAGAAGCAGCGATTAATGTTGCTGGTGGAGAGAAGCAATCGGCAATTCTTAGGGCAGAAGGTGAAAAACAAAGCGCAATCTTAAAAGCTGAAGGGGAATTACAAGCTCAACAATTACGTGCAGAAGGTTATGCTGCTGCTCTGAATAAGATTTATGAAGTTGCGAAAGATGTAGATTCACAAACGATTACTTTACAATATTTTGAAACATTGAAAAATATGGCCGCCAATCCATCTACAAAATATATATTTCCAATGGAATTTACAGGTCTATTGTCGGATTTTGTGGAAAAAAATAAGAAAAAAGAATAAACAAATAAACCCCTTCTCTGAAAAGAGAAGGGGAGGACTTTATGATTATTCTCGAAAACATAGTAATTTCTTCGGCATCGCTGCAAGACTTAAACTCATTACGAAAATTGGAAGACGTATGTTTTCCGGTTGATCATTGGCCATTAATTGATTTAATCAGTGTTTTGGTGTTTCCAGGTACTATTCGTTTAAAAGCAGAATATGAGGATAATTTTGTTGGTTTTATTGCTGGAGACGTACGAAAACGGCAAAATGAAGGTTGGATTACGACACTGGGAGTCTTTCCTCAATATCGAAAATATGGAATTGCCCGCTTGCTTTTAACTACTTGTGAAAAACAAATGAATGTTCCTCAAATAAAACTTTCAGTACGTAAAAGTAACACCGAAGCCCTAAATTTATATTTCCAGAATGGATATCTTCAAAAAGATATTTGGAAAAAATATTATATTGACGGTGAAGATGCAATTGTTTTGGAAAAAATCGTTGACTTTAAGTAATTTCATACGTATCATATAATAGGTTCAGGTGATATCAATGACACGAGTTTTAATCACATATTAGATTTTTTCCCGGCACGCACTTTGCGTGCCTTTTTCTTAAAAAATATATTATAAAAGGAGAATTTCAATGGATTATGGAATGATTGGGAAAATTGAAAAAGCAAAAAGATATGCACAGGAAAAAGATCGTTTTTCGGTAAAGAATTTAGTTGTGATTGTTGGTGGTGAAAATAATCCCCATGAAGTTCATTACGACGAGGGAAAATGGTCTTGTGATTGTGAGTTTTTCCGAAGTAGGAGTAGATGTAGCCACACAATGGCATTAGAGATGATTCTTGAAGGTATGGTTGTATCCGAGAAAATTGATTTATAGGGATTACCTTTTTGAATAAAATTAATCAAAAAAGACTAGTGATCTACTAGTCTTTTTTGGTAGCGGAGAGAGAGGGATTCGAACCCTCGGTGGCCTAAAAGACCACAACGGTTTTCGAGACCGCCCCATTCAACCGCTCTGGCATCTCTCCAACGAATGGCGTTGATTATAGCAGAGGAATTACTAGATTTCCACCATTTCGCTTCGTTCCGGATAACCAATTGATTTTATATTGTTGAGTTCTAATTTTTCCATTAGCGATTTCGCTGCATTGGTTTCCCCATGGACCAGAAAAAGTCTTTGCATGGTGTTTTGCGACTCTAGGGCATATTTTACTAACATATCCTGTCCTGCATGTGCAGATAAACCCCCAATTGTTGAAACCTCTGCATTTACGTCAAATAATTGTCCAAATATCCTTACTTGTTTCTCTTTTTCTGCTAATCGTCTTCCCAATGTATTTGGGGCTTGCCATGAAACAATCATTATCGTGTTTTTGGGATTTTCAATATTATTTCGCAAATGGTGGAGGATTCTACCAGTCTCTGCCATTCCGGATGCAGAAATTATGATCATGGGTTCGTAGATATCATTAATTTTTTTGGATTCTTCGACAGACCTGACGTAATGTAAATCTGGAAATGATAATGCCTTATGTTTTCCCTGATCAATAAATGTTCTTGTCTCTGCATCGAACATATAAGAATATTGCTTAAAAATATCTGTCGCATTTACAGCTAAAGGACTATCAACGTAAACTGGAATTGACGAAATATCTCCATTGGAGATCATTTGATTTAGGAAGTACACCAATTCTTGAGTTCTTCCTACCGCAAAAGCGGGAATAATGACTTTTCCACCTCTAGCCAAAGTCTTTTTCACGACTAATCGAAATTCTTCAAATGCTGAATCCGGGTCTCTATGAAGTTTGTCTCCATAAGTACATTCCATAATCAAATAATCTATATCTTGTGGTAATACTGGATCATTCAATAAGGGGAGTTTTTCTCTTCCAATATCTCCTGAAAACCACAATTTTCTCGATTTCCCTCTTTCAGTAATCGTCAATTGGATTGCTGAAGATCCCAAAATATGCCCGGCGTCAAAAAATTGGGCAACAATGCCAGGGGATACTTCAAAAGAGTCGTTGTAATTAATGGGAGTAAATAATTCTGAAGCATTTTGTGCATCATTGACTGTGTACAGAGGTTTCATTGGTTGCTGACCTCTGCGAGCTCTTTTCTTATTTACATATATAACGTCAGATTCTTGAATGTGCCCAGAATCTTGGAGCATGATATCCGCAAGACTACAAGTTGGACTTGTGGCATATATAGGACTATGAAATCCCTGTTTTACTAAATTGGGTATGTTTCCACTGTGGTCGATATGTGCATGTGACAATAAAAGTGCATCTATTTTTCTGGGATTAAAAAAGAATTGTTGGTTGAATGAATAAAAATCGTCGCGTTTCCCTTGAAATAATCCGCATTCGAGAAGAATTTTTGCACCATTTGCCTCTATACATATCTGAGAACCAGTCACAGTTTGAGCAGCACCATTGAAAAAAATTTTCATTTAGTCCTCAATTTCAAGTAGTAGACTCAATATTTCATTTCCAAATTTTTCAAATCTAAATGGAGTATCCAGCATAAATCCCTTTAGATCATTGATCGTTTTAGGATTTTTCTGCGCTATCAGTTCCATCTTATCTTTTGGAAGAACGACATCCGACTCTACTTGTAATATGTTGGCCATATTTTTCCGCCAAATTTTAATTGTTTCGTATCGCTGTAAATACGCATCATTCGGTTTGGTACGATGCTGGCGATAAACCGGTTCATTCTCCAATCCTGCATGCACACAACGAATAAAATCATCTCCATATCGCCCCACGATCTTAGGCGCAATTCCTGGCATTTCCGATAATTCCTTGAATGTCAGCGGACAATTTTTAGCGATTTCAACCAAAACATCAGAATTGACAACTTTAAATGCAGGGATATTTCGATCCCTTGCAATCCTCTCGCGAAATTCACATAACTCCATGAAAACTGCCATTTGTTGTGGCTTAATATGATTGCCTTTAATCATTTTCCAACACTGTTCACCGTCTTTATGTGGTTGGAAAGAGTCCAGGTCACAAGTTCTATTAAAATCTTCTTTAGCTAATGCTAACAATTTCCTTTCAGATAATTCCTGAAACAATAAATTACGTAAATTAATTAAATAATGTGAATCCATGCTCGCATAATTCAACATTTCATCTGTTAAGGGTCTTTTCCCCCAATTGGCTCTTTGAAATTTTTTATCCACCACAATTCCAAAATAATCTTTCAATAAATTTCCAAGTCCAAAAGCGTTTTTTCCCAAGATTCGGGAAGCGATCATCGTATCAAAAATATTGGTAAACTCGAATTTGAAATCCCGTTTTAAACACATAACGTCATATTCAGCAGCATGAAAAACTTTTTCAATATTTGGATTATTAAAAATTTCATTAAGTGGAAATAGATTATCTATACTTAATGGATCTACGAGGTAGTCACAATAAGGCGTTGAAAATTGAATAAGGCAGACCTTTTCAAAATAGACATATAAACTATCGGATTCCGTGTCCACGCCAATGATTGGCTCTGTCTTAAATTCTTCCACCATCTCTAACAGTTGATTAGGATTTTCTACCCATAAAATTTTTCTTGGTTCGATATTTGACATGTATCCGATTATAATCCAGGATTATTGAAAGCTAATTTCTCGTTTAAAATAGCCTATAATAATTTGTATCATTTAATTTTGAGATGGAAATCAATTCAATCCATTGTCTATGAATTATTGGAGGGGTAACAACTAATGAATGAAAAAATCTTGATAATTGAAGATGATCAGGCTATTGTTAGGGTTCTCAAAAGGTCTTTAACCTACGAAGGGTATCTCGTCGAAGCTGAATTTGATGGAGAAAAAGGATTTCAAAAGTATCAACAATTCAGGCCCGATGTAATTGTTTTGGATTGGATGTTGCCCGGAATTGATGGAATTGAAGTATGTGATCGAATTCGTGCAAACGATGATAATACACCGATTCTGATGTTAACTGCGAAAGATACAACCCACGATCGTGTTCAAGGATTAGACTCTGGAGTCGATGACTATATGGTAAAGCCATTTGAAATTGATGAATTAAATGCCAGGGTAAGGGCTTTGTTGCGAAGAACTAAACCGGAAAGATCAGTGATATTGAGTTTTAATGATCTTGAATTGGATACGACGACAAGGTTAGCCAGTAGAAATGGAAGATCAATTAATCTTACAGCGAAAGAGTACGATTTGTTGGAGTTATTCTTACGGCATCCTAAACAGGTATTAACTCGAGATATTATTTTTGATCGAGTTTGGGGTTATGACTTTGGTGGTGAAAGTAATGTTCTGGATGTCTATATTCGTTACTTGAGACAAAAAATTGAAGAAAAAGGTGAGACTAGATTATTGCACACCGTACGTGGCGTTGGGTATGTAATGAGAGAATTGCCTTAATGTCATTGCAATCCCGATTGACATATTTATTCTCCACGCTAATTGGAACAGTATTACTGGTTTTCGGGGTTTTGGTTTATGGCTTGGTCAACCTGATATTAATTGATCAGATTGACCAAAGGTTAACGATATTCAGTCAAAGAATTATTTCGGAATTATCGACATCAAATAACAATCAAATTAATTCGAGTAATTTGGCAGAAATTTCCACGGGAGAAATTCAATATTTACAACTTTGGCGAAATTCCAATGAATTACTTTTTTCACGACCTCGGGAGTTGACTGAACCTTTAGATAGTTTTGGCCTTCAGCAGGGTACTCCTATTTTTCGAAACAGTAATCTAAATACCAATCGTCTGCGGGTTGTATCGATTCCTTTGGAGACAGTACGAGGGTCGATTGGAGTTCTACAAGTCGGTATTGATTTGACGCTTGTGGATATTACTCTAAGAACTTTGTTTTTAGTTCTTGTTTTTCTAATTTTCATCGCTGTCATTTTGGCTGCAATCAGTACTTGGGTTATTACGCGGCAGGCATTATCACCACTCGTCAATATGACTGAAGTCGCCAGACAAATAACTGAGACTAATGATCTCACCAGACGAATTCCAATATCGAATGATCGTGAAAACGATGAGATATTTCAGCTGATAACCTCCTTTAATGAAACACTCGAAAGATTGGATCAAATTCTTTCTTCACAAAAAAGACTAATGGCAGATGTTAGTCATGAATTAAGGACACCATTAACGGTAATTAAAGGTGAAGTTGGATTAATGCGTAAGTATAAACAAGTCGATGAAGATGCAATAAAAAACGTCGAAATGGAAGTGGATCGACTAACAAGACTGGTGGGGAATCTTTTGATGATTACCCAGGCAGAAACTGGCGATTTGCCGATGGATAACTCGAAATTCCAGATTGATGAATTGATATTCGAAGTATTTCATCAAATGCAGACACTTGCATCTGAAAAATTAAATGTTTGCCTAGAAAATGTGGAGCAATTACAAATTTTCGGTGATCGAGACAGAATTAAACAAGCTTTATTAAATCTAGTTGGTAATGCTATTCAATATTCTCCTCCAAATAGCAAGGTTTGTATTTCGATGAGAAAAATTGAAAACGATGTGCAAATATCAATTAAGGATAGTGGTCCTGGAATCCCAAAAAAAGATTTAGACCACATTTTTGATCGTTTTTATCGCGGAGAAAAATCACGGCAACGAAACCAAATATCCGGGTTTGGGCTGGGTTTGGCAATTACACAATTTATTATCCAGCAACATCACGGCAAAATTTCAGTGGATTCAGTACAAAATGAAGGAACAACGTTCACAATTGAAATCCCAATAAATCCGGATAATGTGTCCAATAATTCCAAAATCTGAGGCCGAACCACCTTATCTAAATATCAAGTATGTCAGGTTGGAAGAACGCTTTCTACGATCCTGGGTGCATAATTTTGGATTATAGAAGTGGAAATGCTGTTCGTTCGACAGATTTCTGAATAGAGATCAACGCTTTTTCTACGAATTCGTAATTGGGTTGAAATATCGAGTCCCCAAAGTCCGAATCTTTGTGTCCACCCTCTTTCCCATTCAAAGTTATCAACCAAAGTCCAATAAAAATATCCCTTGATGGGTACAATATAATTTGTCGTTCTCCATATATTAAGCAGATGCTCAATCATATAAGAAGGGCGAAGTAAATCATTGGAATCTTCAATACCATTCTCAGTAACATAAATAGGCTTGTTAAATTTTCTTGCCCAATGAATTGCAGAAGTCATCCCAGAAGGCACATTTGCAATAAATTTGTTTTCACTCAAATCGGAGTTCAAAGGCCAGGACATTTCCGAGAAAAGATTCTTATACCGTAACAAATTAAACTGGATCATGTCAGTTGTGTAATAATTTATACCAATAAAGTCCTGAGTTTTTTTTGCTTTAGAAATTATCTGTTTTTTTAAGGCGAAATTTAATTTCCCATTTGAAATCGCATTATTAAATGATTGGTTGAAATTCTGATCTATGATTTTCGAGATTGCATGATCTAATGGATTCCATTTCTTAAGCGGTAAAAATGGTCTGTAGTTAGTGGCTGTGCCAACCTGGGCATTTTGTTGAAGTTGGTGGATTAATTCATATGCTTTGGCATGTCCCTTAACCAGATTTGTTATTACAGAAAAAGCAGATTTTAAATTGGTCTTTCCTGGAGGAAAAATACCTTCAATAAAACCCATAGTAACAAAAACATTGGGTTCATTTATGGTTATCCAAATATTGCAATAGTCTTTCAATGCCTCAACAACTTTATGCACGTACTTACCAAAATAAGAAAAGGATTCGGAATTTTCCCAACCGCCCATTTCACTAAACCAATATGGTTCTGTAAAATGATGGAGTGTAATTAATGGTGTCATTCCACGTTCAATCAGTCCACGCAACATTTGACGGTAATGTTCAATTGCATCCTCATCCCAACGGTTTTCTTCTGGTTGGATCCTGCTCCACTCAACGGAAAAACGGTGAGCGTTCTGATAGGTTGATTCTGCCCGATTGAAATCTTCTTTCCACTTTCCGGACCACCAATCACATGCTAGCCCTGACTTTTCACCATTTATAATTTTCCCTGAAATATTTTCCCATTCCGACCAATTTGAATTATGGTTATTCCCTTCGTTTTGATAGGAAGATGTCGCTGTTCCCCATAAAAAGTTGTCTGGAAAATTAAAAATGGCTTCAGGAATCTGTGGATTTAAGTTTGTCATAAATTCAATTCGATTCTGATAACGAAACGGATGGTATTCACATATTGTCACTACGATTATAATTCGAATATTCGGAGGTATTTGTGAAAATTCCATTAACAAAATCACTGGGACCATTATTGTTGGAAAATAAATTGTTTTTGGTAACTGCGGAATCATGTACCGGTGGTCTTTTGAGCAGTTTGATTACTGACGTTCCAGGTTCATCTGAATATTTTATTGGTGGATTAAGTACTTATTCATATGAAGCAAAAGAAAAATTATTAAATGTTAAGAAAGACACTCTTACAAATTTTGGAGCTGTCAGTGAGGAAACTGTCAAAGAAATGGCATTTGGTGTTCGACATGTATTTTCAGGAGCTGTTCCAGTCGAGCAAATTATAGGCATATCCATTAGCGGTATTGCTGGACCTTCAGGTGGTTTGCCACAAAAGCCAGTTGGATTGGTATGGTTTGGGTTGTCAACTGCAACCGGAACATGGGCATATAAAAAACTTTGGAACGGAAATCGAATTCAAAATAAGAAATCTTCAGCATATTTTGCACTGCAACTCATTTGTGATTATTTATCAAATCTGAAAGTAATTTAATATTAAATGATCTTCAAAACGAGGGACAAATGAATAAAATACTTATTCTCTCTGCAGATGCGGGTTTTGGTCATAGAAGTGCTGCGATTGCAATACAGGAAGCATTAAGAATTGAATATTCAGATACTGTCTATGTTGAGATTATCAATCCACTAGAAAACAAACTTGCGCCGGCTATCCTGCGGGATTCTCAAACAGATTATGATAAATGGGTTCGTGAGGTCCCCGAGTTGTATCGATTTGGGTATCAAGCAAGCGATGGTGTGGTAACGAGCATTATCATGGAAAGAGTCTTAACAGTTCTATTATTTGATGTGATGAAAAATGTAATCAAAGAGTTTAATCCCCAGGTGATTGTTACAACTTATCCTTTATATCAAGCTCCATTAATCGCTGTATTGAACGCAATGCAAATAAAAATTCCGGTGATTACAGTATTTACTGATTTATCGACCTTACATCGGATATGGTTTAATTCGGATGTGGATATTTGTGTTGTACCCAATGACACAGTAAAAGAAATGGCAATTTCTTATGGTGTGGAATCAGAAAAAATTTTTGTTTGTGGCATACCTGTTCGCCCAATTATTGCTAAATATGACCAGAGTAAACAGCAATATCGTAAGGAATTAGGATGGACTGAAAATAAAATCACCATTCTTGCAGTTGGGAGCAAAAGGGTGGAGCATTTTGGTGAAATACTTAATATATTGAATCATTCTGGTTTTGATCTGCAATTGGTTATTGTCACTGGTAAAGATGAAGAATTGTTTAAGGAAATGAATGAGAATGAATGGCATCAGACTTCAAAAATTTATGAGTTTGTAGAAGATATGCCAAAATTCATGAAAGCCTCGGATGTGATCATTAGTAAAGCGGGTGGCTTAATTGTGACAGAATCACTTGCTTGTGGATTACCTCTCATTTTGATTGACGTAATTCCAGGTCAGGAAACAGGAAATGCTGAATTTGTTCTTGAGCACCACGCTGGAATTTGGGTAAAAAATCGGGAAGATTTTTTAGTAGACTTTTGCCATTTACTTTTGAATGATTATTTCGAATTAAATCAAATGCAAATAAATGCAAAAAGTATTGGTGATCCTTACGCAGCAATTAAAATAGCTGAAAAAATTATATTTTCAATACAAAATCCCCCAAATTCAATTAATAAACCAAAAGAAGGCTTATTGAAAATATTGGATTTCCTTGAAAAGAACCCGATACATT
>PHBS01000149.1 GCA_002841995.1 Chloroflexi bacterium HGW-Chloroflexi-8 | reverse complement strand
GGTTTCGAATGCACAAAAAAACAAAACCGTGGAGCCTGCACAGATCGACGGTGTGTGTTTCCAGTAACTTGTAATGCATTAAGACCAAACCACCAATTCCAAATTGAACTCTTACAATCTCTTCGAAAAGTGCCTGGAGTAAAAAAGGTTTTCGTAGGTTCAGGTATTCGTTATGATCTAATCTTGAATGATCGTCGTTTTGGAACGCAATATCTTGATGAAATTGTCGAAAATCATGTTTCAGGTCAATTAAAAGTTGCACCCGAACATACTGAACCAGAAATTTTAAAACTAATGGGTAAACCTGGTATGGAAAATTTGGTAAAATTTAAAGAAAAATTTGACACTCTTAACAAAAAATCCGGAAAAAAACAATTTCTTAGCTATTACTTTATCGCGGCATATCCAGGTTGCGATGAAAAAGACATGCAGTCGGTTAAAAAATTTGTGAGCAAAAACCTGAATGTGACACCGGAACAAGTCCAAATTTTCACCCCCACACCCTCAACTTATGCTAGTGTAATGTATTACACAGAAGTAAATCCGTTTACTTTGGAACCAATTTTTGTAGAAAAATCATTGGCGAAAAAGAATCGTCAAAAAGAAATCCTGACTAATTCGTAGACTGGAATGAAATGCAAAAAATATTTCTCGTGGTCCCTCCAGGTTTAGAAAATGTATCACATAATGAATTATCCGAACTCACGCTATCGGGAAACCATAAATATAACTATAAACCCGCGGGAGAAAACTTAGAATACGAGTGTGACCTTGTAAGCCTGTTACACGCAAACAATAATTTACGTGTTCCCAACCGAATTCTCGTCCGTTTAGGTGATTTTACTGCGACAAATTTCCCTGAGTTAGTGAAAAAAGCCTCTCGAATCAATTGGGAAAATTTTATCCCTGGAAATTCAATGATAAGCATAAGGACAACCTGTAAAAAATCAAAACTTTACCATAGCGATGCTGTCAGTCAAAGAATTCAGACCTCAATCGAAAAAAGATTGGCACAGAAATTATCTTTCGTTAAATCCAGTCTTGAGGATGAAGCTGAAAAGGATGTTCAAATAATTGTCGTTCGGATCATTAATGATCGGGTAGAAATAAGTATCGACTCTTCCGGTATTCCACTTTATAAAAGAGGATATCGTCAAGCGTTAACAAAAGCTCCTTTACGGGAAAATTTAGCTGCAGCGATGATTATCGCGGCACAATGGGATTCATCAAAACCATTAATGGACCCTTTCTGTGGATCAGGTACAATCCCCATTGAAGCAGCATTAATTAAAAACCATATCCCCCCTGGGTATAATCGCCATTTCATTATGGAAAAATGGCCGATATTTCTAAAAGAAAGCAAATATTTCGAGCCGAAAAATATTGAGAAGAATTTTCAAATTGGAGAAAGTAATATTTACGGGTCGGATCGCGATGCAGGTGCGATACAAATCTCATTGGACAATTGTCTGAGGGCTAATTCTTCTGACTCTATCATTTGGAACCAGCATGCTTTTTCTGATATGCCAGATTTGAAAGAGCCTGGATGGATTGTGACCAATCCTCCTTATGGCCAACGAATTAACTCCGGGCATGATTTAAGAAACCTATATGCCCAATTTGGTAATGTATTAAGAAAACGATTTATGGGCTGGAAAGTTCTTTTTATTTGCTCTGATCAAGGTTTAGTAAACCAAACTCAACTGGAACCCGAAGTGGTATTAAGTTTTTCCAATGGCGGAATTGGTGTAAAAGCGTACTACTCTGAAATTAATTAAATTTATTAGAACCCAGTAAATCGACCAATATCACTTATAAGTTAAGCCCAGTATCAAAAGTTTTTGTGCAAGCAATTAGGAGGAAACACAAATATCTGCTCATCCTCGTTCCTCTATTTGTTTATATCGGCTCAAAATATTAACAACTCTTTTTTAATAATCACATAAAACTCTTTCTGAACTTGTTGTTAATGTTTGTCCATGCCTTGGCCAGATTCCGTACAAAATGATCCAACGAGAATAAGTGTTTATTCAATAAGATATCAGTGTAAATTTTATTCAGGTCGGAATTACAGGGAATCATCTTTTTATTTGAGAATCTTACTCACTTTCGTACTGATAACCTTATTCAATCCGATTTTTTAATTTCTTTTTCGTACTATTGCAATTTAACGAAATTGGTTTCCAAATTAGTTTTCAAATTAATTTCAAAAAATGTGTGATTTTTACGAGAGGAAAATAAAAAACAAAAAACTGAGTTACGTGGCTATGCGCAGTCTGTATTTTAATCTTCGGTCTATCTAAACTTATTTTGAATGTTTTTATTATCAAATCCTAAAGGTTTGTCTGATTAGAACGAATCGCCAACGACATAAAGTTATGACATTCCAATTAAACCTAACTAAACCCCTGATTAACTTTGTTTCGCAAAAACTTTCAGACTTTGCTTTTAAATTTCACAAGATTCTATTGGAGATTCATAATGAAGATTGCTGTAATCTTTTCTTTGATGAAAATTAACATTAAAACCAAAACTTCTATAGTTTATTTGTGTCAAGAATACCAATTCGCTATTTAATTCCAACCCGTGAACCCATGAAAAATATTTTTCTAATTCTAGTTATTTGTCAATAAATTATGTACATTTCTCCTGTTTCGCCATATAGACATGATAAACTTATCAAAGAATTATATTAAATTGACGTTAGAGGAAGCATGCCACCATTTGTTGCTACAGCTGTCGCACATCCAAACATCGCTTTAATCAAGTATTGGGGAAATCGAGATCATGAACTAAGGATTCCCGAAAACGGATCTATTTCTTTTAATTTGGATGGTCTATATACAAAAACCTCCGTAAGATTTGATCCTTCCATAGAAAAAGATACATTATGTATTAATGATCAAATCATGGATGGCCCTGACCTGAGAAGAGTGTCTCAATTTTTGCGTTATATTAATGGGATTTCCGGTAAACATTATTTCGCAGATGTGAAAAGTGAAAACAACTTTCCAATATCTGCAGGGATTGCTTCTTCTGCAGCTGCTTTTGCTGCACTTAGTTTGGCAGCAACTAAAGCAGCAGGCTTGGATATGTCAGAAATAGAATTATCTCGTATTGCAAGAAGAGGATCAGGTTCAGCATGCCGATCGATACCTGAAGGATTTGTAGAATGGAAACCTGGTCGAGATGATGAAGATTCTTACGCAATTAGCATTGCTCCTACAAACCATTGGGATCTAGTTGATGTTATCGCTGTTGTAAAAGGCAAACACAAATCGATTGGATCAACAGCTGGACATACATTTGCTCGCACCAGCCCAATACAAAAAGCTCGCGTTGCAGACGCACCTAGAAGATTGGCATTAGGAAGAGATGCAATTTTACAAAAAGATTTTTCAGCATTGGCCGAAATTGTTGAAATCGATAGTAACTTGATGCATGCAGTTATGATGACATCAAATCCTACCCTGCTTTATTGGGAACCTGCGACAATTTCCATTATGAAAGCGGTAGCTATATGGCGCCAGTCCGGCATACCTGCTTGCTATACATTGGACGCTGGCCCAAATGTACATGTCATTGTCTTGAGTTCCTACATCACGGAAATTAAAAATCGAATTTTGGAATTACCTGGGATTGAAAATATACTTGTAGCACCAGTTGGTGGTGCCGCAAAGTTTATCGACTAATAAAAGAACTTGTACCAAAGCTTTCTTTTTCAAATTGATCCAATTTGAAAAAGAATTATAATGTGAATGATTAACGATATTATTTAGTAGATTAGGTGAAAAATGAGGATATTAGAATTTGTACTTGTGTTTGGAGTTTTATTATTCCTTCATGAGTTTGGACATTTTATTTTTGCAAAACTTTTTAAAATTGATGTTGAGGAATTTGGATTTGGATTTCCCCCACGCTTATTGAAAATTGGAAAATTCAGAGAAACAGAAATTTCCTTAAACTGGATTCCCTTCGGAGCATTTGTTCGATTACGCGGTGAAAATGATCCAAACATCAAGGGTGGTTTTGGGCAAGCGTCGGTGCTTGCTCGATTTATGACTCTTATTGGGGGTCCTTTATTCAATTTAATTTTGGGTGTAATTCTTTTCACCGTAATATTTATGAGGCTCGGTGTACCGGATACAAAAGTAGTTCAGGTCTATAGTGTCACAGCTGGCTCTCCTGCACTTGCTGCCGGCATTGTTGCTGGAGATCAAGTTTTATCAATTAACAATCAAAAGATTGAAAGTACTGAACAACTTTCGAATTTGATAAGCGAATTAAAAGGAACTGAAGTCTCTATTACTTTACTCAGTCCAGATGGAAGTCAAAGAACGATTAGCACCATTCCCAGGATTGATCCTCCACCCAATGAAGGTTCACTTGGGATTACGATGGCAAATCCATATCGTAAAGCAACATTATTTGAATCTGTACCGTTTGCATTACAATCCACCGGAAATTATGCTTACCAATTACTAGCATTACCTGGAAACCTCATTAAAGGCACAATTACACCAGAAGAAGCGAGACCTGTGGGTCCATTGGGTATTTACAATATTTATACGCAAGCAAGAGAAAAAGACGTTGAAAATACCGCATCTACGAAACCGGAAGACCAATTGAATACTTTGCTTGTTCTGGCAATAATTTCTGTTGCTTTAGGATTCACCAATTTACTTCCAATTCCAGCTCTTGATGGAGGAAGAATAATTTTATTACTTCCTGAGATTTTATTTCGTAAAAAAGTTCCTACAAAATATGAAAATGCAATTAATATGGTCGGTTTTATCGCGTTACTTGCATTAATGGTCATAATAACCACTATGGATATAGTAAATCCGATTATTATGCCTTAGGAGTGGCAATGCCAGAAATCCAAAAGAAAAAAATTCAATTTCAGTCAATAATCGATGCGTTGTTAGACGATGATGCTGATTTTCCAGAATACTTTCTTCCATCATTTTCCGATATTGAAGGGAAAGAATTCACCCAACTGGTTAGTATTTGGAATCAAATTACACCTGAAAGAAAAGCCAGGTTATTTGAACATCTTGAAATTCTTAATGATACCGATACGCTGATGGATTTTAACAACATCGCTCAGTTAGCATTGACGGACCCAAACGCAGTCGTTAGGGCTAGTGGAATTCGTATGTTGTGGGATTATGAAAACGAAAAAAATATTCCTGTTCTGATTGAATTACTGAAGAATGACATTGACCAAGGAGTAAGGGCTGAAGCTGCAGGCGCGTTAGGAAAGTATATTTACTTAGGTGAAATCGATGAAATTAGCCAATCTAATTTAAAAATCGTTGAAAAAGAATTATTAAGAGTAATGCGATCATCAGAAAGTGAATTGGTCCGCCAAAAAGCGTTGGAAGCTTTAGGATTTTCATGCCGTGAAGAAGTGCCTTCAATGATAATGAATGCTTTTCAATCCGGGGATGAAAATTGGTTAATCTATGCTATATCTGCGATGGGAAGATCTGCAGATCAAGTTTGGTCTACTCAGGTTTTTTCAATGCTTGCTCACCCAGAATTGAAAGTTCAGATTGAAGCAGTTAAAGCTGCTGGCGAACTTGAAATTAAACAAGCCAAAAAAATATTATTGAAATTTATACTGGAATCTGAATCAGATGAAGATCTTTGGGTACAAAGCATCTGGGCCCTCTCAAAAATTGGTGGAGAAAACGTTCAAAAGGTCTTTGAAAAACTTCTTGAAAAAGCAGAAACCGAAGAAGATCAAGAATTTTTGAAAGAAGCGATGGACAATTTATATCTCACAAATGGCATCGCTGCAAATTTTGAACTGCTGAATTTGGAAGAACCAGATGAAGGTCAGATGCATGAATTTGATATCAATGAGGGTGAAATTGATCTGGATGCCTTGGAAAACACCTGGATTGAAGATCTCGAGGAATCACTCGAAGATGAATTGGAAGGGTCTTTTGATGAAGATTCAGACGAAGAAGAAGATGATGAACTCGAAGATGGATATTATCTCGAAGATTTAGATTCCGGTGAAGATCTGGATTTTGACGATGAGATCGACTCCGAAGACGATGAAGACGAAGAAGAATTAGACGGTGATGAATCCCAAAGTGATGAAATCAACAAATAATTTTGACCCGGATATCAATCAAGTCGAAAGAGTTCATATATTCGTTGCTGGTCGTGTACAAGGGGTAGGTTTTCGCTATTTTACTTTGGATATCGCCAATCGTTATAATATTACAGGTTGGGTTAGAAATACACATCATCAGGAAGTTGAAATAATAGCAGAAGGTTACCGTTCGAATCTGGAAATATTTATAAATTTGATTAGGCAAGGTCCCAGTTCTGCATTTGTACAGGATTTAAACATTGAATGGCTAAAACCGACTAAAGAATTCAATCGGTTTTCTGTTCTTCCAACCAATTAGTTAGTAAAGAAGATCTATTTTTCTCCTGACAAAATGGCAGCTTTTCTCCATGGCGGCACGTCCGCTTCTTCTGCCCAAATACCTCTTAATTCATAAACCTGATCTCGAATAGCCGCTGCCTTTTCATATTCAAGATTTTTGGCAGCATCACGCATCTGCTGCTCTAAATGAGAAATCGTCCGTTCAAGTTCTTTCACATTCATTTTTCTGTTTCTAGCGTCAGTCTGATAATCTGCCCGTTCTTCTGAAATCGCATTTAAGGTTATTCTCTCCGTCAGGTCATGAATTGATTTAATAATACTTACAGGTTCGATTCCTCTTTCGACATTGTATCTGTGTTGTTTTTCACGCCTGCGATTTGTTTCTTTAATTGCCCAATCCATGGAATCAGTCATTTTATCCGCATACATAATTACTTTTCCATGAAGATGGCGAGCAGCTCTACCAATCGTCTGGATCAAAGCTGTTCCTGATCTTAAAAATCCTTCTTTGTCTGCATCCAATATAGCCACCAGTGAAACCTCTGGTAAATCCAAACCTTCTCTAAGTAAATTGATCCCTACAATAACGTCAAAAATACCCATACGTAAATCGCGTAATATTCCAATTCTGTCCAGCGTTTCCACCTCGGAATGAAGGTAATGCACCTTTATACCAATTTCGAGTAAATAATCTGCCAAATCCTCTGCCATTCTCTTGGTTAGTGTTGTTATTAATACACGTTCTCCATTATCTGTACGATGCCGTATTTCCGTAATCAAATTATCGATCTGACCCTGAGTTGGGCGGACTTCAACTTCTGGATCTAGCAATCCGGTCGGCCGAATAATTTGTTCCGCGATTCGTTCAGCCTTGTTTAATTCAAAAGCGGCAGGGGTTGCTGAAGTGTAGATGGTATAACCCATGTGTGCTTCAAATTCATCGAACCGTAATGGACGATTATCTAAAGCAGAAGGTAAACGAAAGCCATATTCTACTAATGTCTGTTTTCGGGATTGATCACCTTTATACATCCCGCGAATTTGTGGTACGGTCATGTGTGACTCGTCCAAAAATAAAAGATAATCATTGGGTAAATAATCAATTAATGTCCAGGGAGAACTGCCTGCCGGACGTAAATCCAAATGTCGGGAATAATTCTCGATACCGGAACAATACCCAACTTCATTAAGCATTTCTAGATCGTAATGGGTTCTCTGCTCAATTCGTTGGGCTTCCAGGAACTTCTCATTATTTTTAAAATATTGCAATTGGTCTTCCAATTCCTGTTCAATGTTTTTAATTGCGATTTTTAATGTGTCGCCATCAGCAATAAAATGTTTTGCAGGGTAAATTGTGATTTTCTCTGGTTCTTCGATTATTTCTCCGGTTAGTGGATTTACTCTGGTGATTCTTTCAACTTCATCACCAAAGAAAATGATTCTATATGCCAGTTTATCCTCATAAGCAGGGAAAATTTCTAATGTATCCCCTCTTACCCGAAAATTTCCTGCCTGAAGATCCATATCACTTCTGGAATATTGACTCTCAATAAGTTGACGCAATAATGCGTTTCGACGATATATTTTTCCTACTTGAAGTTCAACAACGGATTTCCCGTATTCTTCCGGGTTCCCCAAACCATAAATACAGGAAACGGATGCAACGATAATTACATCCTTTCTGGACATTAATGCTGTCGTCGCAGCCAACCGTAGTCTTTCAATCTCTTCATTGACTTCTGTTTCTTTTTCTATGAACAGATCGTGTCTGGGTACGTAAGCCTCAGGTTGATAATAATCATAATAAGAGACAAAATACTCAACTGCATTATTTGGGAAAAATTCCTTAAATTCCGCATATAGTTGAGCTGCTAAAGTTTTATTATGTGCCATGATGAGCGCAGGCTTTTGTAATTGCTGGATGATATTAGCCATCGTAAAGGTCTTGCCTGTACCAGTTGCCCCAAGCATTACCTGGTGACGATAACCTTGTTTTACTCCATCTACCAATTGGGCGATGGCTTCCGGTTGATCTCCCATTGGGATAAACGGTGCTTTCAATTCAAAATCCATAATCTCCATCCTAGAACATATAATCTATATTATTATACCGGAACTTTATTGGATTGTGATACACGGATATAATCTTTAATTGCTAAAACCAGTACATCTTTCCAATCTTTATGGATTTGATTAAATGGCAGCCAATATGCGTTTTTACCTGTTCGAACACCATTTCCAATTTCTGGAAGTTCTCTTTTTTTCATTCCCTCGGTCAATGGTGGAAATCTCAAAACAATCTGTTCACCTTCCAATCCAACCGAAGTGAAACCTGCTTCCTCACATAATTGTTTTAATTGGATTTGATAAAGTAGATTCTCTACTTCCTTTGGGATCTCTCCAAAACGATCAATAAATTCATTTCTTAATTCATTCAGTTGGGACAAGTCTTCAATATTCGCAATTCTGCGGTATAAGCTTAATCGCATCCTTTGATCAGTCACATAATTTGTAGGAATACCAACGTCGATTGGTAGATCCACAATAACTGCCATCTTAATCTCTTTAAATCCTGGCATCTTTTGTTCTTCGATTTCGATTGATCCGGATTTTAAACTTCGGACAGCCTGGGCTAGTAAGCGGGTATAAAGTTGGAAACCGACACTCGCTATTGCACCATGTTGTCGTGTTCCTAACAACTCCCCAGCTCCCCGCATTTCCAGATCACGCATTGCAATAGAGTAGCCAGCACCAAGTTGAGTGTTTTCTGCAATCGTCTCCAATCGCTCCTGCCCTTCTGGAGTTGGAGGACGTTTTCGATGTCGGAAGAAATAAGCATAAGCTCGCATTGCTCCGCGACCAACTCTCCCTCTTAATTGGTACAATTGAGCTAAGCCAAATGTGTCTCCACGATCAACGATGAGCGTATTCGCATTCGGAATATCCAAACCCGATTCAATTATAGACGTACATAAAAGAACATCGATTTCGCCATTTGTAAACTGTGTCATCACTTGGGAAAGATCCCCTTCGTGCATTTGACCGTGTGCTACTCCAATACGAGCTTCCGGTACCAAATTATTTAAATGCATTCTCATCGAACCTATAGTTTGAACACGGTTGTGGACAAAAAATACTTGTCCTCCTCGCTCGATTTCACGAATTATTGCCTGCCGAATTAATTTCTGTGAATATGGTCCAATATGGGTTACGATTGGTTGCCTTTCAGCAGGCGGTGTATTGATGATTGAAATATCTCGTACACCTGTTAAAGCCATATACAAAGTACGGGGAATGGGTGTGGC